>NZ_JBFBDO010000011.1:0-115347 GCF_040683335.1 Kitasatospora sp. NPDC093806 | reverse complement strand
CTCACCGGCATCGGCAAGGTCAACGCCGCCGCCGCGCTGGCCACCGTCCTCGCCCAGGGCCCGCACCCCTCCGAGGTGGTCACCCGCGGCCCCGCCGGCGCCCAGCTCGGCCTTGGCCGCGCTCCCGTTCCCGCCCCCGTCGCCGCCACCGCAGGCGCTGGTCAGCACCAGCGCGCCGCCGACCAGACCGGCGGCCACCATCTTGCGTATCGACTTCACCGTCGACTCCCTCCCTTGACCCCGCGCTCGCCCCCGGTCTGCTGCCGGGTGTCGGGGGATCCGACAGATACACGCCGCGATCACCGGAAAGGTTGCGCCGTTCGAGGGGCAATTAGCGCATGAAACACGACCGGCCCGACCCCAACGAGTGAGGATCGGGCCGGTCGTTACCGAACCGGGACTGGGACCGCCTACCGACGGGTAGGCACTACCGGTCGGTCCGTCGGTCGAGCCGGTCGGCCTACCAGTTCGCCCAGCCGATGTTCCAGCCGCTGAGGCCGTTGTCCGGGGCGACGGTCTTCTCCTTGGAGTTCTTCACGGTGACGACGTCGCCGATCATCGAGTCGTTGAAGAACTTGCCCGCCACCGAGGCGTCGCTGCCGCCCTTCTCGTCCTGCATCGAGATGCAGCCGTGGCTGGCGTTGACCTTGCCGAACGGGTTGGCCCAGTAGTTGCCGTGCACGAAGGTGCCGGAGGTGGTCAGCCGCATGGCGTGCGGCACGTCCGGGATGTCGTACTCGCCGCCGAGGCCGACGGTCTGCGAGTTCATCCGGGTGACCTTCTCCTTGCTGGAGATCACCATGGTGCCGTTCCAGGACGGGTTCTTCTCGTCCCCGAGGGTCACCGGCACGGTGTGGCTCGCGCCGTCCCGGGTCACCGTCATCTGCTTGGTGGCCGAGTCGGCGACGGACACCTGGGAGCGGCCGATGGTGAACGGCTCGTCCTTGTCGATGTCGCCGTAGACGCCCGGCGAGACCTCGACGTTCTTCAGCCGGTACTTGATGGTCACCTTGGTGCCCGCCGGCCAGTACTTCTCCGGACGGAAGTCCAGCCGCTTCGAGCCGAACCAGTGGCCCTTCACGACGGTGCCGTTGCTGCTCTCGAAGGTGATGCCCTTCGTGACGGCTTCCTTGTTCTTGATGTCCTTGTTGAAGACCACCGAGACGATCATGCCGACGCCGTAGGTGGCGTTGTCGGCGATGTTGTCGTTGGTGGAGACCTTCTTCTCCGGCGTCAGCGTGGTGAACGAGGTGGTGGACGCGGCCACCAGGCCGTCGGCGTCGGTGGCCTGGGCGTTCACCTTGTACGCCATGCCCACGGCCAGCGGGGCGCTCGGCTTCCAGCCGAGGCCGTCCGCGGTGATGGCGCCGGCGACCGGCTTGCCCTCCTTGTCGGTCACCTCGACCGTGGTGAGCTTGCCGTTGGCCACGGAGACCTGCAGCGCGTTGGTCGGCGCGACGTCCTGCGAGCCGTCCTTGGGCTCGACGGTCAGCACCGCCGCCGAGGTCTTCGGAGCCGCCGAGCTCTGGCCGGGGGCCGGCGACCCCCCGCCGCTGCCCCCGTCGCCGGCGCCGTTGGCGCCGACCGTGGCGGCCGTGCCGCCGTTGCCCCCGTCGGCCTTGTCGTCGCTCTTGCCGCTGCTGCTGCACGCAGCGGTGAGCAACAGCACGCCGCCCATCGCCAGCGCCACCGCACTGTGACGCAGACGGCGGCTGGTGGTGGTACGTATCGCGGCGTCGGCCGCCCTAACCGGCTTCACGGTCTCTCCCCTCCCGGTGTCCACCCTGATGGACGCGCTGTTCGCCCGGACGGGTTGCACCGGACCGGTGATCTTCCGCGCCGGGCTTCGGCGCGGGAACGAGGATAACTGGGCCGATCGGGTGAATCTTGGGGAGGATGCCGGTGAACGACGGTGAAGATCATCCGCACAAGATCGTCAGGGGGTGGCCGCCGGGGGCTGAGTCGGGGCGGGAGCCGGGGCCGGAGCCGGGACGGGGGCCGGGCTCGGGGCCCCGGCCGGGGCCTGGGCCGGGGCCGGGGACGGGCTCGGGGCCGGGGTGACCCCCGGGGTGGCGCCCGAGGCGGCGGACGGGCTCGCGGACGATGGGAGGGCGCTCCCGGCCACCCATTGCGCCCAGGGCAGGTTCCAGCCGTTCAGGCCGTTGTCCGGCGGCACCACGTCCCCGGTCGAGGCCTTCACCTCCAGCACGTCCCCCGGGATGCTGTGCTCGAACAGCCAGCCCGCCGGGGTCTCCCCGCTCGCCCCGCCCTTGGTGTCCGCCAGGCCGATGCAGCCGTGGCTGGTGTTGGCGGTGCCGAACACCGACGGGCTGGCCCAGTAGTTGCCGTGCACGAAGGTGCCCGAGCCGGTGAGCCGCATCGCGTGCGGCACGTCCTTGATGTCGTACTCGTCGCCCATCCCGACGGTCTGCGAGTTCATCCTGGTCACCCGGTACTTCTCGGACACCACCAGGACGCCCAGGTAGGTCGAGTGCTTGGCGTCCCCGCCGGACACCTTCAGCGTGCGCACCACCTTGCCGCCCTGGCCGGCCCGGACGGTGAGGGTGTGCGCGTCCAGGTCGACGGTGGAGACCTGGGCCCGGCCGATGGTGAACCGGACGTCCTTGGTCTGGGTGCCGAACTCGCCCGGCGCGCCCTGCACGTCCTTCAGCCGCAGCGCCACCGAGACCTTGGTGCCCGGCGCCCAGTACGCCTTGGGGCGGAAGTCCAGCCGCTTCGGGCCGAACCAGTGCGCGGCCACCTCCACCGGCGGGTCGGTGGTCACCGCGACCGCCCGCTCCACCGCCGCCCGGTCGGTGATCGGACGGCTGAAGCGCAGCGACACCGGCATGCCGACGCCGACGGTGGAG
Source organism: Kitasatospora sp. NPDC093806 (assembly GCF_040683335.1). Lineage (NCBI taxonomy): Bacteria > Bacillati > Actinomycetota > Actinomycetes > Kitasatosporales > Streptomycetaceae > Kitasatospora > Kitasatospora sp. NPDC093806. The sequence goes on along the minus strand of NZ_JBFBDO010000011.1, from coordinate 112,477 downwards.
CCGTCCTCGGGGGTGAAGAAGGCGACGAAGGTGTGCGCGCGGGCCATCGTCGAGAAGTCGGTGTGCTGGACGGCCTTCTGGCCCTGGTCGTCCTCGGCCACCGCGTCCAGGGTGAACGCGGTGGCCAGCGGCAGCGGACCGTCCGGGGCCCAGCCGGTGCCGTCCGCGGAGACCGAACCGGGCACCTCGGTGCCCCGGGTGTCGGCCAGCCGGACGGAGACCAGCCGGCCCTGGGCGACGGACACCCGGACGGGGCCCTCGGGCGGCAGGTTCTGGGTGTCGTCGGCGGGCACCGCGGTGATCGCCGCCCGGGAGACAGGCGGCACGGCGGCGGGGGCGGCCAAGGCGGCGTCCTCGCTCGGGGCCTTCGGCGCGCCACCACCGCCGGAGCATCCGGTCAGCACCGCCAGGCAGCAGCCCAATGCCGCCAGCCGCCGTGCCCACATCCGTCCCTGGGGCCGCATACCGGGGCCTCCCGCCGTTTCCGTCCGATACCCCGCACAACGAGGACAATCCCGCCCGGACACGCCGACACGCCGATCCCCCCACCCCACCGGCCGATCCCCCACCCCACCCCGCACAGAAAGTCGGCCCAGCCGACTTCCTGTGCGGCGGGCACGAGGCGGGCAGAAGTTTTATGTAGACCGGTCGTCATATTCCTTCCTGTCAGGGGAGTAGGAAGTCGGACCGGCCGACTTCCTGTGCGGGAGGGGCCCATCTGTAGACCGGTCTACATATTTGTTCCGTCGGCCCCGCCCGCGCGGGGTGCGCGGGCGGGGCCGACGGCGAGGGGGTGCGGGGAGGTGCAGAGGCAGGCGCGAGCGGAGTGGGAAGTCGGGTGGGCCGACTTCCTGTGCGCGGGGGGCGGGAGGCCATCTGTCGGTAAGGCGGCGTTCAGCTGCTTCCGTGTGGCGCGATCAGGGAATGAGAGACCGCACGGGGTCCGGGACACCCCGTCAGGGAGGGCACCGTCATGGCGTCAGGGCAGGAGCCGGAAGCCGCCGTGCGCGCGCCCCACGGCGAGGCGCTCCCCGGCGAGGTGCCGTGGCCGGGCAGCCGGCAGCCGCTCGGGGCCCGCTGCCACACCGGTCCGGACGGCCGCCGCGGCACCAACTTCGCGCTCTGGGCGGGCGGCGCCGAGGCCGTCGACCTCTGCCTCTTCGACGAGGACGGCCGGGAGACCCGCCTGCGCCTCACCGAACAGGACGCCCACACCTGGCACGGCTTCGTCCCCGGCGTGCGCGCCGGCACCCGCTACGGCTTCCGGGTGCACGGCCGCTGGGACCCGTGGACCGGCGCCCGCTGGAACCCGGCGAAGCTCCTCCTCGACCCCTACGCCCGCGCCATCGACGGCTGTTACACCTCCCACGACGCGGCCTGCGCCGCCGTCCGCAACTGGCCCGAGGCCGACGTCGCCGACACCGTCCGGGACAACCGCGACTCCGCCCCGTACGTGCCCAGATCCGTCGTCGTCCGGGACGACGACGACTGGTCCGACGACCACCGCCCGAAGACCCCCTGGGCCGAGACCGTCCTCTACGAACTGCACGTGCGCGGCTTCACCCGCCGCCACCCCGACGTCCCGCCCGAACTGCGCGGCACCTACGCCGGCCTGGCCCACCCCGCCGCCGTCGCCCACCTCACCGGGCTCGGCGTCACCGCCGTCGAACTCCTCCCGGTCCACCAGCACGCCAGCGAGGACCACCTGCAGCAGCGCGGACTGGTCAACTACTGGGGCTACAACACCGTCGGCTACTTCGCCCCGCACGCCGGCTACTCCGCCTCCGGCTCCCGCGGCGGCCAGGTCGGCGAGTTCAAGCGGATGGTGCGCGCGCTGCACGCCGCCGGGATCGAGGTGATCCTCGACGTCGTCTACAACCACACCGCCGAGGGCGCCGAGCTCGGCCCCTCGCTCGCCCTGCGCGGCATCGACAACGCCGGCTACTACCGGCTGCCGCCCAACCGCCCGCGCGGCTACGCCGACTACACCGGCTGCGGCAACACCCTGGACACCCGCCGCCCGCAGGTGATCCGGCTGATCACCGACTCGCTGCGGTACTGGGTCACCGAGATGGGCGTGGACGGCTTCCGCTTCGACCTCGCCGCCGCCCTGGCCCGCGGCGGCGACGGCGTCGACATGGACCACCCCTTCCTCGCCGCCGTCGCCCAGGACCCGGTGCTCAGCCGGGTCAAGCTGATCGCCGAGCCGTGGGACGTCGGCCCGGGCGGCTACCGGGTGGGCGGTTTCCCGCCGCTCTGGGCCGAGTGGAACGACCGCTACCGCGACACCGTCCGGGACTTCTGGCGCGGCGCCCGCCCCGACGTCCGGGAGCTCGGCTACCGGCTCTCCGGCTCCTCCGACCTCTACCAGCCCGGCGGACGCCGCCCGTACGCCTCGGTCAACTACGTGACCGCGCACGACGGTTTCACCCTGCGCGACCTGGTCTCGTACGACCGCAAGCACAACGAGGCCAACGGCGAGGCCAACCGGGACGGCACCGACGACAACCGGTCCTGGAACCACGGCACCGAGGGCGAGCCCACCGACCCGGCCGACCCCACCGCACCCGCCGTCGCCGCCCTGCGCCGACGCCAGCTGCGCAACCTCACCGCCACCCTGCTGCTCTCGGCCGGCGTCCCGATGATCACCGCCGGGGACGAGTTCGGCCGCACCCAGGGCGGCAACAACAACGCCTACTGCCAGGACAACGAGGTGAGCTGGCTGGACTGGTCGCTGCTCGACGACCCGGCCTGGCGCGGGCTGTACGCGTTCGCCGGCCGGCTCGTCCGGCTCCGCCGCGCCCACCCGGTGCTGCGCCAGCGGGCGTTCTTCTCCGGCCGGGCCGCCGCCCCGGGCGGGCGCTCCGACCTGACCTGGTTCACCCCGCTCGGCAAGGAGATGACCGAGGCCGACTGGTTCACCCCGACCGCCGCGCTGGGCATGCTGCTGTCGGGCACCGCGATGTCCGGCCGGGACCGGTACGGCCGCCGACTGCTCGACGACAGCTTCCTGCTGCTGCTGAACGCCGGCCCGGAGCCGCTCGCCTTCACCCTGCCCGGCGAACCCTGGGCACCGGACGGCGCCCGGTACGAGACCCTCGTCGACACCGCGACGGACGGCACCGCGACGGACGAGACCGCCGCGGACGAGGGCCCGCACCTCCCGCAGGACGCGGTCCTGCTGGGCGGCCGCTCGCTCCGGCTGCTCCGCTCACCGACCTGACCGACCGGTCCGGCGCCCGATCGGGCAGCCGATCGGGCGCGTACACGGACGGCCGGTGCGCGGGTGGCCGGTAATCGACGACAGGTCCGAAAAACCGGATGAGAAATGACGCCCCCTCGGCCTACCCTCACGGCGATGGCCGAGAACCAAGCCCCCGCGACCGCCACCGCCCCCGACACCGCCACCGGCCCCGAGCCCGGCACCGCGCCCGCCCACCGGTCGACGGTGCGCTCGCTGCTGCGCCTGTGGCCGTACGTCCGCCCGATCCGCAGCCGCCTGATCGTCTCGGTGTCCGCCGCCCTGGTCGCCGCGCTCAGCGTGCTGCTCGTCCCGATCGTGCTCGGCCGGATCGTCGACGGCCCGATCGCCGAGCACGACCTCGGCGGCCTCTGGCTGCCGGCCGGGCTGCTGCTCCTGCTCGGCCTCGCCGAGGCGGCCCTCTTCTACACCCGCCGGGTGGTGCTGGCCAGGCCGCTCGCCGGGGTCGAGACGGCGATGCGCGGTGACCTCTTCGCCAAGCTGCAGCGGCTGCCGATCTCCTTCCACGACCGCTGGGGCTCCGGCCAGCTGCTCTCCCGCGCCACCGCCGACATGTACACCATGCGGCTGTTCCTGGCCTTCCCGCTGGTCTTCCTCATCGTCAACACGGTCACCTTCCTGGCCGGTACGGCGCTGATGTTCACCCAGGACTGGCGGCTCGCGCTGCTCGTGCTCGGGCCGACCGTCCCGCTGTTCCTGCTCACCCGGCGCTTCGAGGCCGGCTACTCGGGCGCCGCCCGGCTCGCCCAGGACCAGAACGGCGACCTGGCCACCGTCGTCGAGGAGTCCGTGCTCGGCATCCGGATCCTCAAGGCCTTCGGCCGCCACCGCTCGATGGCGGAACGATTCCGCGATCACTCCCGGGACCTGCGCCGCACCGAGCTGAAGAAGGCGGGCCTGCTCGCCAACCTCTGGGCCGTCATCGTCGGCCTCCCCGAGGTCGCCCTCGGCTGCGCCCTCGCGGTCGGCGCCTACCTGGTCGCGCACGACGAGATGAGCGCCGGCACCCTGGTCGCCTTCCTCTCCACCGCGCTCGCGCTGCGCTGGCCGGTGGAGTCGCTCGGCTGGCTGCTCGCCTACGCCAACGAGGCCGCCACCGCCACCGACCGCTTCTTCGAGGTCCTGGACGAGCCCGAAGGCGAGACCGAGGCCACGAGCACGAGCACGCCCACGAGCGCGAGCGCACCCGAGGCCGAGGCCGCCCCCGACGGCATCCGGCTCAGCGGCGTCCGCTTCCGCTACCCCGACGCCCCCGCCGACACCCCCGACCTGCTCCGCGGCGTCGACCTGCACATCCGCAGCGGCGAGACGATGGCCCTGGTCGGCGCCACCGGCAGCGGCAAGACCACGCTCACCGCCCTGCTCCCCCGCCTCTACGAGACCACCGCCGGCACCATCACCCTGGACGGCCGGGACATCCGCGAGTTCGACCGCACCCGGCTGCGCGAGCTGGTCGCGGTCGCCTTCGAGGAACCCACCCTGTTCTCCGCCACCGTCCGGGAGAACGTCCTGATGGGCGCCCCCGGCGCGGACGACGACCGGCTGCACGCCGCGCTCGCCACCGCCCAGGCCGGCTTCGTCGAGAAGCTGCCCGAGGGCGTCGCCACCGAGGTCGGCGAGCAGGGCCTGAGCCTCTCCGGCGGCCAGCGCCAGCGGCTCGCGCTGGCCCGCGCCGTGGTCGGCGACCCGGCCTTCCTGGTGCTCGACGACCCGCTCTCCGCCCTGGACGTGCACACCGAGGCGCTGGTCGAGCGCGCCCTGCGCCAGGTCCTCGGCTCCACCACCGCCCTGGTGGTCGCCCACCGTCCGAGCACGGTGCTGCTCGCCGACCGGGTCGCGGTGCTCGCCGACGGCCGGATCGAGGCGGTCGGCACCCACCAGGAGCTGCTGCACAGCTCGGCGCGCTACCGCGAACTGATGTCGGGCGAGGCCGCCCTCGTCCCCGAGGGGAGCACCACCCGATGACCACCACCGTCGAGCCCGCCGCCGCGAAGGCGGCACCGGCCGAACCGGCCGAGGAGGAGATACCGGCCCCGCCGGCCGACGAGGAGGACATCCCCGTCCCACCCGGCGCGCCCCGCGCCCTGCTGCGCTCGCTGCTCGGCCCGCACAAGGGCCGGATCGCCGTCGCGATGGCGGTGATCCTGCTCCAGCAGGCCGCGCTCCAGGCCGGACCGCTGCTGGTCGCCTTCGCGATGGACCGCGGCATCCCGGCCCTGCGCGACGACGACTCCGGCCCGCTGATCGCGGTGATCGCCGCCTACCTCGGCTGCGCGCTGCTCGGCACGCTGCTCCAGTGGTCGTTCATCAAGATCAGCGCCCGGGTCAACCAGGACATCCTGCTGGAGCTGCGCGGCCGGATCTTCCGGCACGCCCAGCGGCTCAGCCTGGACTTCCACGAGCGGTACACCTCGGGCCGGATCATCTCGCGCGCCACCAGCGACGTGGACGCGCTGCGCGAGCTGCTCTCCGAGGGCCTCCAGGAGCTGCTCACGGTCTTCCTGTCGGTCTGTTCCATCTCGGTGATCCTGCTGGTGCTGGACTGGCGGCTGGGTCTGGCCTCGCTGGCCTCCTTCCTGCCGCTGTGGCTGATCGCCCGGTCGTTCCGGCGCCGCTCGCGCCGCGTCTACCGGCGCTCGCGCACCTCGGCGGCCTCGCTGATCGTCCGCTTCACCGAGACCATGAACGGCATCCGCCCGGTCAAGGCGTTCCGCCGCGAGCGGGCCAACAACGCCGCGTTCGGCGTGGTGAACCGGCAGTCGGCCACCGCCACTGCGGACGGCCTGCTGGAGATCGCCCGCTACGTCGGCCTCTCCCGGACCACGGCCAACGTGTGGACCACCGGCGTGGTGCTGCTCGGCGCCTACCTGGTCACCGACGGGTCAGTCGCGCTGGGCGTGCTGACCGCCTTCGTGCTCTACCTGCGCCGGCTGTTCGACCCGATCGACCAGCTGGCGATGTTCCTGAACAGCTACCAGTCGGCCGCCGCCGCGCTGGAGAAGATCGCCGGCCTGCTCGCCCACGAGCCGACCGTCGCGGACCCGGCCGAGCCGAAGCAGCTGCCCGAGACCTCCTCCAAGGGCCGCCGGGTCGACTTCGAGAAGACCCGGTTCGCCTACCGCACCGGCAAGGAGGTGCTGCCGCCGTTCGACCTGACGCTGCCGGCCGGGCAGACCGTCGCCGTGGTCGGCGCGACCGGGGCGGGCAAGTCGACGGTGGCCAAGCTGCTGGCCCGGTTCTACGACCCGACCGACGGCCGGATCACCCTCGACGGGGTCGACCTGCGCGACCTGGCCGGCCCCGAGCTGCGGCGCGGGGTGGTGATGGTGACCCAGGAGTCCTTCCTCTTCTCCGGCACCGTCGCCGAGAACATCGCGATCGGCCGCCCCGGCGCCACCCGGGCCGAGGTCGAGGAGGCGGCCCGGGCGATCGGGGCGCACGCCTTCATCGCCGAGCTGCCGGACGGCTACGACACCGACGTGCGCAAGCGCGGCGGGCGGATCTCGGCCGGCCAGCGCCAGCTGGTCGCCTTCGCCCGCGCCCTGCTCGCCGACCCGGCGGTGCTGATCCTGGACGAGGCCACCAGCTCGCTGGACGTGCCCGGCGAGCAGGCGGTGCAGCGGGCGATGCGCACGGTGCTGGCCGGCCGGACGGCCGTGATCATCGCCCACCGCCTCTCCACCGTGGAGATCGCGGACCGGGTGCTGGTGATGGACCAGGGCCGGATCGTCGAGGACGGCACCCCGCGCGAGCTGATCGACGGCGCCGGCCACTTCGCCGAACTGCACCAGGCCTGGCGGGACAGCCTGGTCTGACGCCCCCCGACGCCCTCACTCCCCCGTTCGGAGTAAGAGACCCTGGGTCCTTTCATCCATTACCGAAAGGGCCTAGGGTCGTTCCCGAGCCTTGCCGAAGACGAGGGGAGCGACCGTGGCCGACCGTCAGCACTGGGAGCGGTGGCAGCGCAGCTGGGACCGCCAGCAGGAGTGGTACCTGCCCGACCGCGAGGAGCGGTTCCGGGTGATGCTCGACCTCGTCGAGGCGGTCGCCGGCCCCGCGCCGCGCGTCCTCGACCTCGCCTGCGGCACCGGCAGCATCACCGAGCGCCTGCTCGCCCGGCTGCCCGGCGCCACCAGCGTCGGCGTCGACCAGGACCCGGCGCTGATGACCATCGCGCGCGGCGTCCTCGACGAGGGCCCGCGGTTCACCCTGGTCACCGCCGACCTCAAGGACCCGGACTGGGCCCGGGCGCTGCCGCCCGGCCCCTTCGACGCGGTGCTGACCGCGACCGCGCTGCATTGGCTGCCCGACCCGGCGCTGGTCCGGCTCTACGGCGACCTCGCCGGGCTGATCCGGCCCGGCGGCGTGCTGCTCAACGCCGACCACGCCCCGGACCCGTCCGTGCCGCTGCTCAGCGCCGCCGACGAGGCCTTCCACCGGCGCCGCCAGGAGCGGGAGAGCGCGGAGGGCGTCCTCGACTGGGCCGGCTGGTGGGCGGCTGCCGCGGCCGATCCACTGCTCGCCGAGCAGGTCGCCGCCCGCCACGCGCTCTACGCCGAGCACTCCGGCGGCGCGTCGCGCCCGGCCGACTGGCACACCGACCGCCTGCTGGAGGCCGGCTTCCGTGAGGCGGGCCTGGCCTGGCGCTCGGTCGGCGACGCCCTGGTCGCCGCCGTCCGCTGACCGTCATGAGGGAGGGGAACCGGCCGGGGCCGGTTCCCCTCCCTCATCGCTCCAGGCCTCAGCGCAGCAGCCCGGAGTCCATCCCGGTCGCCTCCGCCGGCAGGGCCACCAGGCCCAGTTCGGCGGGCGAGGCCAGTCGGGGGTGGGCCGGCAGGACGCGCACGGTGTAGCCGAACGGGCCGGTGCGGCCGAGCTCCAGCGAGCCCTCGTACCTGGTCCGCCCGTCGAGGTCCGGCCCGCCGACCGGCTTGAGGGCGAGCAGGCAGGCGTCCGAGATCCGGTCCGACTCGTCGACCCGGCCGGAGACCACCTGCACCTCGACGTCCGAGGGCTCCAGCGGGCCGAGCGCGACCTGCACCCGCAGCGCCAGCGAGCTGCCGAGCTCCTGCGCCTCGGCCGGGCAGTCCGCCTCGACGTGCTCCACCCGGACGGCCGGCCAGCCCTCCCGCACCTTGGCCTTCCAGGCCGCCAGCTCGCCCGCCCCGGCGAACCGCTCCCCCGCCCGCTCCCCCGCCAGCTCGCGCTGGGCCAGGGCGGCCGGGGCGTAGAGCCGTTCGACGTACTCGCGGACCATCCGGCCGGCCAGCACCTTGGGCCCGAGGGTGACCAGGGTGTGCCGGACCATCGCGATCCACCGGTGCGGCAGTCCGTCCGCGCCCCGGTCGTAGAAGCGGGCGGCCACCTGCTCCTCGATCAGGTCGTACAGCGCGGCGGCCTCGATGTCGTCGCGCCGCTCGGCCTCCCGGCTCTCCGGGTCGAGCACCCCGTCGCCGGTGTCGGCGGTGGGGATCGCCCAGCCGTTCTGGCCGTCGAACCACTCGTCCCACCAGCCGTCCAGCACCGACAGGTTGAGGCAGCCGTTGAGCGCGGCCTTCATCCCGGAGGTGCCGCAGGCCTCCAGCGGGCGGAGCGGGTTGTTCAGCCAGACGTCGCAGCCCGGGTAGAGGTGCTGGGCCATCGCCATGTCGTAGTCCGGCAGGAAGACGATCCGGTGCCGGACGGCCGGGTCGTCGGCGAAGGCGACCATCTGCTGGATCAGCCGCTTGCCGCCGTCGTCGGCCGGGTGGGCCTTGCCGGCGACCACGATCTGCACCGGCCGGGTCGGGTGCAGCAGCAGGGCGCGCAGCCGCCGCGGGTCGCGGAGCATCAGGGTGAGCCGCTTGTAGGACGGCACCCGGCGGGCGAAGCCGATGGTGAGGACGTCCGGGTCGAGCACCGAGGCGACCCAGCCGAGTTCGGCCTCGCCGGCGCCGCGCTGGCGCCAGGAGGCGCGCAGCCGGCGGCGGACCTCGTCGACCAGCTGGGCGCGCAGGGTGCGGCGCAGGTCCCAGACCTCGGTGTTGCCGATCCGCTCCAGCCCGGTCCAGCGCTGGGTGTCGCCGGTGGTCATGGCGGCCTCGGCGCGGTCGGCGCCGATCTCGGCGGCACCGAGCCGGACCACCGCCGGGTCGATCCAGGTGGCGGCGTGGACGCCGTTGGTGACCGAGGTGATCGGGACGTCGGCGGGGTCGAAGCCGGGCCAGAGGCCGTTGAACATCGACCGGCTGACCTCGCCGTGCAGGGTCGAGACGCCGTTGGCGCGCTGGGCGAGCCGCAGGCCCATCGCGGCCATGTTGAACAGCTTGGGGTCGCCGCCGCGCCAGGTCTCCGCGCCGAGCGCGAGGACCTGCTCGACCGGGACGCCGGACAGCGCGGTCTCGCCGCCGAAGTGCCGGGCGACCAGCTCGCGGTCGAAGCGGTCGATGCCGGCCGGGACGGGCGTGTGGGTGGTGAACAGGGTGCCGGCCCGGACCGCCTCCAGGGCGGCGGGGAAGTCCAGTCCGGCGTCCGCGACCAGTTCGCGGATCCGCTCGACGCCGAGGAAGCCGGCGTGGCCCTCGTTGGTGTGGAAGACCTCGGGGGCGGGGTGGCCGGTGAGCCGCTGGTAGGCGCGGACGGCCCGGACGCCGCCGATGCCGAGCAGCATCTCCTGCAGCAGCCGGTGCTCGCTGCCGCCGCCGTAGAGCCGGTCGGTGACGTCGCGTTCGGCGGGCGAGTTGGCCTCGATGTCGGAGTCGAGCAGCAGCAGCGGGACGCGCCCGACCTGGGCCTTCCAGATGTGCGCGGCGAGGGTGCGGCCGCCGGGGAGGGCGAGGTCGACCCGGCTGGGGGTGCCGTCGGGCTCGCGGAGCAGGGTGACCGCGAGCTCGTCCGGGTCGAGCAGCGGGTAGCGCTCCTGCTGCCAGCCGTCCCGGTCGAGGGACTGCCGGAAGTAGCCGTGCCGGTAGAAGAGGCCGACGCCGATGATCGGGACGCCGAGGTCGCTGGCGGCCTTGAGGTGGTCGCCGGCCAGGATGCCCAGGCCGCCGGAGTACTGGGGCAGCGCGGCGGCGATCCCGTACTCGGGCGAGAAGTAGGCGATGGCGGCGGGCAGCGGGACGGCCGCCGCCTGTCCGGCCGTCTGGTACCACCGGGGGCCGGCCAGGTACTCGCGCAGGTCCTCGGCGAGGTCGCCGAGTCTGCGCAGGAAGCGCCGGTCGGTGGCGAGCGCGGCGAGCCGGGCGGCCGGTACCTCCCCGAGCAGCCGCACCGGGTCCTCGCCGGTCGCGGCCCAGACCTCCGGGTCCACGGACCGGAAGAGGTCCCTGGTCTCGGGGTGCCAGGACCAGCGCAGGTTGAGGGCCAGCTCGTGCAACGGCTGGAGTTGTTCGGGCAGGACGGTGCGGACGGTGAATCTGCGGATTGCCTTCACGGCGTGAAGCGTAGCCGTGACGGGTGTCATGATGGTGCCTCAGTCGGGCTATTCGGCATCCGTTCGGCCTATTGGTGAGATCGCATTCGGCGCATTGGACTGCACGGGGGGCGCGCGAGGCGCACTTTCCGGGGGGACGCGCTACCAATACGTGAACACCGTGGAACAGATCCATTTCCGGCGGCGGTTCCGCGCCCGATCACGCCCGAAACTCCTGTCGTACCGCTGCGGAAACCGCGTCGCCGATGCGAGGATGAAGCACGGTCGTTGATGCTGCGGGGTGTGCGGAGACGGGTGGCGTTCCCCTCAGAAGCAGCACGTCCGAATCCTTTTCGCGTTGACCGTTCCCCTTCTTCCTTGGTCCATTCGGCGCCCATCGCGGACCGCCGCGTGTCCTAGCCCCCGGCCTGCTCGTTCACGGGTCGGTCGGGTCGTCCAGGGGCGTGCCCCGAGAGGCGTGCGCCGGGACGCGCGCGGGCTCTCGGGCCCCCCGCCACGGGCTCGGCGGGGGCGGGACAGGTTGCCGGGGACGGCGGCGCGGGCAGGCTTCCGGTCGCACGTCCTCCCCACCCAGCAGTCCTCCCGGTACTCCCCTGGCCGCGTCGGCCCGCGGGAGCTGCCGCCGATCTCGGGCAGGAGTCAGGCATGCACGGCGACACGCGGGACCAGTCCACACCGCTGGCCGACACCCTCGACACAGGGGTCGCGGAATCCGCCGGACGGATGGATTCCGACCCCCGGACAGACGCGGCGATGCCCGCTCCGCGGGGTGCGGGGGCTATCCGTACGGAGCGACCGGACGAACCGGCCCGACAACCCCGGGCCGAGGAGGGCCGGTCCGCGGCCCCGCGCAAGCGCACCACCACCCGCCGCAGCGCGACCGCCGCCGAGCCCGCGGAACCCGCCGCCCGAGCCAGGGCCGGGACGTCCGCGGGGCCCGCCGCCGCGAAGGCCGCCGACACCCCGGCGGCCGGGCCCGCCGACCCCCGCCGGACCCCGCCCCGCAGCACCCCACCCCGCAGCACCCCACCCCGCAAGACTGCCGCCCGCAAGCCCGCCGCCCGCAAGACGACAGAGAGCGACACCGTGATCGGCCGCATCCCCGTCCTGGACGTCAGCCCCCTCGTCGACGCCGGCCGCCGCCCGGCCAAGGCCGTGACGGGCGAGACCTTCCTGGTCACCGCGACCGTGTTCCGCGAGGGCCACGACGCGGTCAACGCCAACGTGGTGCTGCGCGACCCGCGCGGCCGGAGCGGCCCGTGGACGCCGATGCGCGAACTGGCCGAGGGCACCGACCGCTGGGGCGCGTACGTCACCCCGACGGCGCCCGGCCGCTGGTCGTACCTGGTCGAGGCGTGGTCCGATCCGCTGGCCACCTGGCGCAAGGCGGCGTCGATCAAGCTGCCGGCCGGGATCGACACCGCGCTCGTCCTGGAGGAGGGCGCGCAGCTGCTGGAACGCGCCGCCGCCGGGGTGCCGAAGAAGGACGGCCGGGCGCTGGTGCTGGCGGCGGTGGACGCGCTGCGCGACCCGGGCCTGCCGCCGCTGTCCCGGCTGGCCGCCGCGCTCGCCCCGGAGGTGCAGGAGCTGCTGGCCCGCTTCCCGCTGCGGGAACTGGTGAGCGCCTCCCGTCCGCTGCCGCTCCAGGTGGACCGGGAGCGGGCGCTGTTCGGCTCCTGGTACGAGTTCTTCCCCCGCTCGGAGGGGGCGGTGGTCGACCCGGCGGGCGTCGAGCCGCCGCGGTCGGGCACCCTGCGGACCGCCGCCGAGCGGCTGCCGGCGGTCGCCGCGATGGGCTTCGACGTGGTCTACCTGCCGCCGGTCCACCCGATCGGACGGGCCTTTCGCAAGGGCCCGGACAACAGCCTGACGGCCGGTCCGCACGACGTCGGCTCGCCGTGGGCGATCGGCTCGCCGGAGGGCGGCCACGACGCCGTCCACCCGGACCTCGGCACCATCGAGGACTTCGACCACTTCGTCGCCGAGGCCACCGCGCTGCACCTGGAGGTGGCGCTGGACTTCGCGCTGCAGTGCTCGCCGGACCACCCGTGGGTGAACAAGCACCCGGAATGGTTCAGCCACCGCGCGGACGGCACCATCGCCTACGCCGAGAATCCACCGAAGAAATATCAGGATATTTATCCGATCAACTTCGACCAGGATCTGGACGGAATCGTCAAGGAGACGATCCGGGTCCTCCGGTTCTGGATGGCGCACGGGATCCGGATCTTCCGGGTCGACAACCCGCACACCAAACCGGTGCTCTTCTGGGAACGGGTGCTCGGCGACATCGCCCGCACCGACCCGGACGTCCTGTTCCTCGCCGAGGCGTTCACCCGCCCCGCGATGATGCACACCCTCGGGAAGATCGGCTTCCACCAGTCGTACACGTACTTCACCTGGCGCAACACCAAGGACGAACTCACCGAGTACCTCACCGAACTCACCGGTGACGCGGCCGCCTACATGCGCCCCAACCTCTTCCCCAACACCCCGGACATCCTGCACGCCTGGCTCCAGCACGGCGGCCCGGCCGCGTTCGCGATCCGCGCCGTGCTGGCCGCCACCCTCTCCCCCAGCTACGGCGTGTACGCCGGCTACGAGCTGTACGAGAACGAGCCGGCCCACCCGGGATCCGAGGAGTACCTCCACTCGGAGAAGTACGAACTGCGCCCGCGGGACTGGAGCCGCACCGACACCCTCGCGCCGCTGCTCACCGTCCTGAACCGGCTGCGCCGCCGCCACCCGGCGCTCCAGCAGCTGCGTTCGCTGCGCTTCCACCCCACCGACAACGACCAGGTGCTCGCCTACTCCAAGACCGCCCTGACGCCCGACGGCCTCACCGACCACGTCATCACCGTGGTCAACCTGGACCCCCACCACGCCCAGGAGGCCACCGTCACCCTCGACGGCGAAGGCCCATACGCGGTCCACGACGAGCTCACCGGCGCCGCCTACACCTGGGGCCGGCACAACTACGTCCGGCTCGACCCCTCAGCCGAGCCGGCTCACCTCCTCACGGTTCGGAGGAACCCAGCGTGACAGTGAACGAGCCCGTCCCCGACACCTTCCCCGAGACCTCGAAGAAGAACTTGGATCCGGAGTGGTTCAAGCGTGCGGTCTTCTACGAGGTGCTGGTGCGGTCCTTCCAGGACAGCAACGGCGACGGGGTCGGGGACCTCAAGGGGCTCACGGCCAAACTCGACTACCTCCAGTGGCTCGGCGTCGACTGCCTCTGGCTGCCGCCGTTCTTCGCCTCGCCGCTGCGCGACGGCGGGTACGACGTCGCCGACTACAAGTCGGTCCTGCCCGAGTTCGGCGACCTCGCCGACTTCATGGAGTTCACCGACGCCGCGCACGCCCGCGGCATGCGCGTGATCATCGACTTCGTGATGAACCACACCAGCGACCAGCACCCGTGGTTCCAGGCCTCCCGGGAGGACCCGGACGGCCCGTACGGCGACTTCTACATGTGGGCCGACGACGACAAGCAGTACCCCGACGCCCGGATCATCTTCGTCGACACCGAGACCTCCAACTGGACCTACGACCCGGTGCGCAAGCAGTACTACTGGCACCGGTTCTTCTCCCACCAGCCGGACCTCAACTACGACAACCCGCGCGTCCAGGACGAGATGATCGCCGGACTCCGGTTCTGGCTCGACCTCGGCATCGACGGCTTCCGGCTGGACGCGGTGCCGTACCTGTTCGCCCGCGAGGGCACCAACTGCGAGAACCTGCCGGAGACCCACGAGTTCCTCCAACGGGTCCGCAAGGAGATCGACGCCGACTACCCCGACACCGTGCTGCTCGCCGAGGCCAACCAGTGGCCGGAGGACGTCGTCGACTACTTCGGCGACTTCTCCTCCGGCGGCGACGAGTGCCACATGGCGTTCCACTTCCCGGTGATGCCGCGGATCTTCATGGCGGTCCGCCGGGAGTCCCGCTACCCGGTCTCGGAGATCCTCGCCAAGACCCCGAGCATCCCGCACGGCTGCCAGTGGGGCATCTTCCTGCGCAACCACGACGAGCTGACCCTGGAGATGGTCACCGACGAGGAGCGCGACTACATGTACGCGGAGTACGCCAAGGACCCGCGGATGCGCGCCAACGTGGGCATCCGCCGGCGGCTCGCCCCGCTGCTGGAGAACGACCGCAACCAGATCGAACTGTTCACCGCCCTGCTGCTCTCGCTGCCCGGCTCGCCGGTGCTCTACTACGGCGACGAGATCGGCATGGGCGACAACATCTGGCTCGGCGACCGGGACGGCGTCCGGACCCCGATGCAGTGGACCCCGGACCGCAACGCGGGTTTCTCCTCCGCCGACCCGGGCAGGCTCAGTCTGCCGCCCATCATGGATCCGGTGTACGGCTACCAGGTGACCAACGTCGAGGCGCAGCAGAGCAGTTCGAGTTCGCTGCTGCACTGGACGCGTCGCATGATCGAGATCCGCAAGCTCAACCCGGCCTTCGGCCTCGGCACGTACACCGAACTGCCCTCCAGCAACCCCGCGGTGCTGGCCTTCGTGCGCGAGTACGAAGGGGACCTGGTCATGTGCGTGAACAACTTCTCGCGGTTCGCGCAGCCGACCGAACTGGACCTGCGGCAGTACGGCGGACGGTATCCGGTCGAGCTGATCGGCGGGGTGCGCTTCCCCTCGATCGGCGAGTGGCCGTACCTGCTCACGCTGGCCGGCCACGGCTTCTACTGGTTCCAGCTCCGTCGGCCCCCCCGGCTGAGCGGAACCAGGCGACCGAAGTAACGATCCGGCACCGCCGAGAACCCCACCGAACCCTCCGGGGGCGCGAGTTCGAGCCCGCGCCCCCGGACTTCTCTGCACCACCGCGTACGGAGAACAGCCCAACGGCCACCCACACGAAGGCGTGACACCCGGGCCCACCGCTCGCGTGCCGCCGCCCCCGCGCCGCCGCAATCCGGAAGACTGACGGACCCGGCCAGACCTGTCGGGCCGTCCGCCCGCCTCTTCCGGGGAAAGGGAGTCATGTCCGAAACCTCCCGTTCTCAAGCCCCCCTGCACCGCGACACCCCCGCCGGTTCCGCCGCACCGGCCGTCCCGCGGGGCACCGGGGTCCGGAGAACCGCCCTGGGGGTCAGCGAACTCGTCCAGGCAGCCCTGCCGCTGATCGCCGAGTGGCTCCCCACCCAGCGCTGGTACGCCGGCAAGGGCCGGCCGATCACCGGCCTCGTCCCGCTCGTCGGCACCCCGCTCCAGGTCGGCGACCCCGCCCTGCTGCACCTGCTGCTGCGGGTCGAGCACGCCCCCACCGCCGGCGCGCCGCACGAGGACCTGTACCAACTGCTGCTCGGAATCCGCTCGCAGGGCCCGGCCGGGATCGAGCCGACCGCCGTCCTCGGCCGGCTCACCCAGGGCCCGTACGACGGCGCGGCGCTCTACGACGCGGTGCACGACCCGGAGCTCACCGGGCGGCTGCTGGAACACCTGGCCACCGGCGACCGGTTCGGCTCGCTGTCCTTCCGCCGCACCCCCGGCTCCGGCCTGCCCAGCAACCTCCCCGGCCGCGCCTCCACCGCCGAGCAGTCCAACAGCTCGGTCATCTACGGCACCTCGTACATCCTCAAGCTGTTCCGCCGCGTCCACCCCGGCACCAACCCCGACCTCGAACTCTCCCTCGCGCTCTCCCGGGCCGGCTCGACCCGCATCCCCCGGGTCGCCGCCTGGTTCGAGAGCCGGCTGGAGCGCGCCGAGCCGGCCACCCTCGGGCTGCTCCAGCGCTACCTCCCCGAGGCCGAGGACGGCTGGGAGCTCGCCCTCGACCAGGTCGGCCGGCTCAAGGGCGACCCCTCCCCCGGCAACTTCGCGATCGAGGCGCACCGGCTCGGCCGGGCCACCGCCGAGGTGCACCGGGTGCTCTCCCGCTCGATGCCGGTCGCCCGGCTCGACCGCGCGCAGATCCGGCTGCTGGCCGGCGCGATGGCCGACCGGCTGGACAGCGCGGTCGCCGCCGTCCCCGGGCTGCTGCGCTACCGGGGCGCGCTGCGCTCCGCCTTCCAGCAGATGGCCGACGCCCACCCGGACGGGCTGCCGGTCCAGCGGATCCACGGCGACCTTCACCTCGGCCAGGCCATGCGCACCCCGCACGGCTGGGTGCTGCTGGACTTCGAGGGCGAGCCCGCCAAGTCGGTCGCCGAACGGCGCGAGCCGCAGACCGCGCTGCGCGACGTCGCCGCGATGCTCCGCTCCTTCGACTACGCCGCCGCCCACCTGCTGGCCGGCGGGCCGTCCGACCCGGAGCTGGCCCACCTCGCCGCCGCCTGGGCGCAGCGCAACCGCACCGCCTACTGCGCCGGCTACACCGCCGGCGGCGGCACCGACCCCGCGGCCTCGCCGGAGCTGATGCGCGCCCTGGAGATCGACAAGGCGGTGTACGAGGTGGTCTACGAGGCGCGGCACCGGCCGAGCTGGCTGCCGATCCCGCTGGCCGCGATCAACCGGCTGGCGCTCACCGTCTGACCCGCCGCCCGCTTCCGTCCGCACGCCCCCGCACGCCGGCGGGCTCGCCGCCGAGCCCGCCACGAGTCCGCCGAAGCCCCGAAACCGCTGCCCGCTCCAGGAGGTCCTCGCTGTGACGCCGCTCGACCCGCCAGGCCGCACCACCCGCTCCGTGCCGGCCACCTTCCTGGCCGGCCCGGACTCCCCGCAGCGCGAGCCCGCGACCCCGACCGAGAGCCCGGCCGCGACCCGGCCGACGCCCCCGGCCGTCGAGCCGGCCGTGCCGACCGGGGCGCTGCGGCTGCCCGAGGCGCCGCTGCCGCCCGCCGAGGTGGACCGGCTGGTCGGCGGCCAGCACCACGACCCGCACGCCCTGCTCGGCGCCCACCCCGTGCACGGCGGCACCGCGATCCGGGTGCTCCGCCCGTTCGCCGACCGGGTGGTGGTGGAGACCGCGCACGGCCCCGCCGAGCTCACCCACCAGCAGGGCGGCCTGTTCACCGGGCTGCTGGCCGGCGCCGAGGTCCCCGACTACCGGCTGCTGGTCAGCTACCCCGACGGCGAGCCGATCCGCCAGCACGACGGCTACCGCACCCCGCCCACGCTGGGCGAGCTCGACCTGCACCTGATCTCCGAGGGCCGGCACGAGCAGCTCTGGCAGGCCCTCGGCTCCCACCTGCGCACCGTCGACGGGGTGGCCGGCACCGCCTTCGCGGTCTGGGCCCCGAACGCGGTCGGCGTCCGGCTGATCGGCGACTTCAACCACTGGGACGGCTCCGGCCACCCGATGCGCTCGCTCGGCTCCTCCGGCGTCTGGGAGCTGTTCGTGCCCGGCCTCGGCGAGGGCACCCAGTACAAGTACGAGGTCCACACCCGGCACGGCCGGGTCCTGGACAAGGCCGACCCGCTCGCCCGCGCCGCGCAGATCCCGCCCGGCACCGCCTCGGTCGTCACCCGCTCCACCCACCGCTGGCAGGACGGCGAGTGGATGGCCCGGCGGGCCCGCGCCGCGCACCACCGGGCGCCGATGTCGGTGTACGAGCTGCACCTGGCGTCCTGGCGGCCGGACCTCACCTCCTACCGCGCCATCGCCGCCGAACTCCCGGGCTACCTCAAGGCGTTGAACTTCACCCACGTGGAGTTCATGCCGGTGATGGAGCACCCCTTCGGCGGCTCCTGGGGCTACCAGGTCTCCGGCTACTACGCCCCCACCTCCCGGCTCGGCAGCCCCGACGACTTCCGCTTCCTGGTCGACACCCTGCACCGGAACGGCATCGGAGTCATCGTCGACTGGGTGCCCGCGCACTTCCCCAAGGACGACTTCGCGCTCGCCCGCTTCGACGGCGAGCCGCTGTACGAGCCCGCCGACCCGCTGCGCGCCGAGCACCCCGACTGGGGCACCCTGGAGTTCGACTACGGCCGGACCGAGGTGCGCAACTTCCTGGTGGCCAACGCGGTCTACTGGTGCGAGGAGTTCCACATCGACGGCCTGCGGGTCGACGCCGTCGCCTCGATGCTCTACCTCGACTACTCCCGCGAGGGCGGCGACTGGACCCCCAACCGGTACGGCGGCCGGGAGAACCTGGACGCCGCCGCCTTCCTCCAGGAGATGAACGCCACCGTCTACCGGCGCTGCCCCGGCGTGATCACCATCGCCGAGGAGTCCACCGCCTGGGACGGCGTCACCCGGCCCACCGACCGCGGCGGGCTCGGCTTCGGCCTCAAGTGGAACATGGGCTGGATGCACGACTCCCTGGTCTACATGTCCAAGGAGCCGGTGCACCGCAGGTACCACCACAACGAGATCACCTTCTCGATGGTGTACGCCTACTCGGAGAACTACGTCCTGCCGATCTCGCACGACGAGGTGGTGCACGGCAAGCGGGCCCTGGTCTCCAAGATGCCCGGCGACTGGTGGCAGCAGCGCGCCAACCACCGCGCCTACCTCGGCTTCATGTGGGCCCACCCGGGCAAGCAACTGCTCTTCATGGGGCAGGAGTTCGCCCAGGGCGCCGAGTGGGACCACGAGCAGGGCCCGCAGTGGTGGGTGCTCGACGAGGGGTGGCCCGCCCACCAGGACCACCTCGGCGTCCGCCGGCTGGTCCGCGACCTCAACCGGCACTACCTGGACACCCCGGCGCTGTGGGAGCAGGACACCACCCCGGCCGGCTTCCGCTGGCTCGACGGCGGCGCCGCCGAGGACAACCTGCTCTCCTTCGTCCGGTACGCCGCCGACGGCACCCCGCTGGTCGCCGTCTGCAACTTCTCCCCCGTGGTCCGGCACGGCCACCGGGTCGGCCTGCCCGCCCTGGACGGCCGCGAGCAGCTCTGGGAGGAGTTCCTCAACACCGACGCGGAGACCTACGGCGGCGCGGGCGTCGCCAACTCCCACCCGGTGAAGTCCGACCCGGTCGAGTGGAACGACCAGCCCCGCAGCGCCGAACTGGTCCTCCCCCCGCTCTCCACCCTCTGGCTCCGCCCGGCCTGACACCCGCCGGGCACCGGCGCCGGGCGACCCGGCGCCGGTGCCCGTTCCGGCCTCCCGGACCGCCGTTCCTCGTGACCTTCGTCCCCTTGCTCCCGCGGGAGCGCTCTGCTCGCGGACGGGCGTTCGAGGTGCGAAGGTATGGTCGATATGACCACCTTCTGAGACGACGGGACGGAGAGAGCCACGTGGCGCGCAGCGTGTACGTGACCGGGATCGACCGGGGGGACGGCCGGCAGGCGGTGGAGCTCGGGGTCATGGAGCTGCTCACCCGCCAGGTGGACCGGGTCGGGGTGTTCCGGCCGCTGGTGCACGCGCACGCGCCGGGAGAGTCCGGTTCGGACCACGTGGTCGAGCTGCTGCGCGCCCGGTACCGGCTGGACCTGCCCGCCGCCGAGCTGTACGGCCTCACCTACGAGGAGGCCGCCGCCCTGCAGGCCGCGCAGGGCCAGGACGAGCTGGTCTCGACGCTGGTGGACCGGTTCCGGGCGCTGGAGCGGCGCTGCCAGGCGGTGCTGGTGCTGGGCACCGACTTCGCCGACACCAACATCCCGGACGAGCTGGCCTTCAACGCCCGGCTGGCCAACGAGTTCGGCGCCGCCGTGCTGCCGGTGGTCGGCGGCCACGGCGAGGACGCCGACGCCGTGATCGCCGAGGTCCGCAACGCCCACCGCGCCTACACCGACCTGGGCTGCGAGACCCTGGCGATGATCGCCAACCGGGTCGCCCCGGGCGCCAAGCAGCCGGTGCAGCGCAAGCTCACCGAGAAGCTGCCGATCCCCGCCTACGTGATCCCCGAGGAGCCGGCGCTGGCCGCGCCGACCGTCGCCCAGCTGGTCGAGGCGACCGGCGCCGAGGTGCTGATCGGCGACGCGGCCGGGCTGGCCCGGGACGTCCGCGGCTTCGTCTTCGGCGGCGCCATGCTGCCCACCTTCCTGGACGCGCTGACCGAGGGCGCCCTGGTGGTCACCCCCGGGGACCGCGCCGACCTGGTGATCGGCTCGCTGGCCGCGCACGCCGCCGGCGCCCCGCCGATCGCCGGCGTGCTGCTCACCCTCGGCCAGCACCCCGGCCCGAACGTGATGGCGCTGGCCGCCCGGCTCGCCCCCGGCACCCCGGTGGCGGTCGTCCCGGAGGGCAGCTGGCTCACCGCCGCCGCGCTGACCCACCTGGAGGGCAAGCTCTCCGCGGCCAGCCCGCGGAAGGCCGAGATCGCCCTCGGCCTCTTCGAACTGCACGTGGACACCGCCGAGTTGACCAACCGGATCGAGGTCGGCCGGTCCGAGCGGGTGACCCCGATGATGTTCGAGCACGAGCTGCTGGAACGGGCCCGGGCGGCCCGCCGGCACGTCGTGCTGCCGGAGGGCACCGAGGAGCGGGTGCTGCGCGCCGCCGAGATCCTGCTGCGCCGCAACATCTGCGACCTCACCCTGCTCGGCGAGGCCGACGCCGTCCGCCGCAAGGCCGCGAGCCTGGGCATCGCCCTGCCCGCGGTGGGGGCACCTCCCAGCCGCCAGGCTGGGGGAGACCCGGCCGCCGACCGGGCCCAGGTCCGGATCGTCGACCCGGCGACCAGCCCGCTGCGCCGTCAGTTCGCCGAGCTGTACGCCAGACTGCGGGCGCACAAGGGGATGACCGTCGAGCTGGCCCTGGACGTGGTCACCGACGTCTCCTACTTCGGCACCCTGATGGTCCAGGAGGGCATCGCCGACGGCATGGTCTCCGGCGCGGTGCACTCCACCGCCGCGACCATCCGGCCGGCCTTCGAGGTGATCAAGACCTCGCCGGGCGCGGCGATCGTGTCCAGCGTGTTCTTCATGTGCCTGGCCGACAAGGTGCTGGTGTACGGCGACTGCGCGGTCAACCCGGACCCGGACGCCCAGCAGCTGGCCGACATCGCGATCCAGTCGGCCGCCACCGCCGCCCAGTTCGGCGTCGAGCCGCGGGTCGCGATGCTGTCCTACTCGACCGGCACCTCCGGCTCCGGCGCGGACGTCGACAAGGTCCGCAAGGCCACCGAGCTGGTCCGCGAGCTGCGCCCGGACATCCTGGTCGAGGGCCCGATCCAGTACGACGCGGCGGTGGACGAGCACGTCGCGGCGACCAAGCTGCCGGGCTCGGCGGTGGCCGGCCGGGCGACCGTGCTGATCTTCCCGGACCTCAACACCGGCAACAACACCTACAAGGCGGTCCAGCGCTCGGCCGGCGCGGTCGCGGTCGGCCCGGTGCTCCAGGGGCTGCGCAAGCCGGTCAACGACCTGTCGCGCGGCGCGCTGGTGCAGGACATCGTCAACACGGTGGCGATCACCGCCATCCAGTCGCAGGAGCGCGAGGAGCAGTCGGCATGAGCGAAGGTACCCGGGTCCTGGTGCTGAACGCCGGCTCCTCGTCGGTGAAGTACCAGCTGATCGACATGCTGGACGGCGCCCGGCTCGCCGCCGGACTGGTCGAGCGGATCGGCGAGGCCGGCGGGCGGCTGGTGCACGCCCCGCGCGGCGGCGCCGAGCGGGAGAGCGCCCAGACCTTCCCCGACCACGGCGCCGCGCTGAAGGCGGTCGCCGAGGAGCTGGCCGCCGACGGGCTCGGGCTGGACTCCCCCGAGCTGGCCGCGATCGGCCACCGGGTGGTGCACGGCGGACTGCGGTTCACCGAGCCGACCGTGATCGACGACGACGTGCTCAAGGAGGTCCGCCGGCTGATCCCGGTCGCCCCGCTGCACAACCCGGCCAACATCACCGGCATCGAGGTGGCCCGGGCGCTGCGCCCCGACCTGCCGCAGGTGGCCGTCTTCGACACCGCCTTCCACGCCTCGATGCCCGAGTACGCGGCCCGGTACGCGATGGACAAGGCGGTCGCCGACGAGCACCGGGTGCGCCGCTACGGCTTCCACGGCACCTCGCACCAGTACGTCTCGCGGGCCACCGCGCGGCTGCTCGGCAAGGACCCGGCCGAGGTCAACGTGATCGTGCTGCACCTGGGCAACGGCGCCTCGGCCTCGGCGGTGGCCGGCGGGCGCTGCGTCGACACCTCGATGGGCCTGACCCCGCTGGAGGGCCTGGTGATGGGCACTCGTTCGGGTGATATCGACGCGGGCGTGGTCTTCCACCTGCACCGGGTCGGCGGGCTGTCGATCGACGAGATCGACGCCCTGCTCAACCGCCGCAGCGGCCTGCTCGGCCTGTGCGGCGACAACGACATGCGCGAGATCATGCGCCGCGCGGAGGAGGGCGACGCGGACGCCCGGCTGGCGTTCGACGCCTACATCCACCGGCTGCGCAAGTACATCGGCGGCTACTACGCGGTGCTCGGCCGGGTGGACGCGATCGCCTTCACGGCGGGCGTCGGGGAGAACGCGGCGCCGGTGCGGGCGGCGGCCGCGGCCGGGCTGGAGGGGCTGGGCATCGCCGTCGACCCGGAGCTCAACTCGGTACGCTCGCGCGAGCCGAGGATCATCTCGCCGCAGTACGGCCGGGTGGCGGTCGCGGTCGTCCCGACCGACGAGGAGTTGGAGATCGCCCGGCAGGCATTCGCCCTGGTGCACCAGTCGTCCGAAAACTGACCCTCCGTCGTCTCGCTCCTCGGAATCCTTCGTCGGCGATTCCTCTCGATTCGGGCCCAATGCACCCATAACACGAACGGATAGACTGACCGATATGCGCCGAGCGAAAATTGTCTGCACCCTGGGTCCCGCGACGGACTCCTACGAACAGCTGAAGGCCATCGTCGAGGCGGGCATGAACGTCGCCCGACTGAACATGAGCCACGGCACCCACGCGGACCACGAGGAGCGGTACCACAAGGTCCGCCAGGTCTCGGAGGACACCGGCAAGGCCATCGGCGTCCTGGCCGACCTCCAGGGTCCCAAGATCCGTCTGGCGACCTTCGCCAACGGCCCGGTGACCGTCGACAACGGCGACGAGTTCACCATCACCACCGAGGACGTCCCCGGTGATCAGCACATCTGCGGGACCACCTACAAGGGCCTGCCCGGCGACGTCAAGCCCGGCGACCCGATCCTGATCAACGACGGCGTCATCGCCCTGGAGGTCGTCAGCGTCGACGGCCCGCGGGTGAAGACCGTGGTCGTCGAGGGCGGCGTGCTCTCGAACAACAAGGGCATCAACCTCCCCGGCGCGGCCGTCAACGTGCCCGCGCTGTCCGAGAAGGACAAGGACGACCTGCGGTTCGCCCTGCGCCTGGGCGTCGACATGGTCGCGCTGTCCTTCGTCCGCAACGCCGCGGACATCAAGGACGTCCACGCGGTCATGGACGAGGTCGGCATCCGGGTGCCGGTCATCGCCAAGATCGAGAAGCCGCAGGCCGTCGAGGCCATGGAGGAGATCGTCCTCGCCTTCGACGCCATCATGGTGGCCCGCGGCGACCTGGCCGTCGAGTACCCGCTGGAGCGGGTGCCGCTGGTCCAGAAGCAGCTCATCACCCTGGCCCGCCGGAACGCCAAGCCGGTCATCGTCGCCACCCAGATGATGGAGTCGATGATCCACGCCTCGCGCCCGACCCGCGCCGAGGTCTCCGACGTCGCCAACGCCATCCTGGACGGCACCGACGCGGTCATGCTGTCCGCCGAGTCCAGCGTCGGCAAGTACCCGGTCGAGACCGTCCGCACCATGAGCCGGATCTGCGAGAAGGCCGAGGAGGAACTGGTCTCCCAGGGTCTCCAGCCGCTCAACCCGGGCCGCAAGCCGCGCACCCAGGGCGGCTCGATCGCCCGCGCCGCGTGCGAGCTGGGCGACTTCCTGAACGGCAAGGCGCTGGTCGCGTTCACCAAGTCCGGTGACACCGCGCGCCGGCTCTCGCGCTACCGCTCGCCGATCCCGGTGATCGCGTTCACCCCCGACAACGCCACCCGCAACCAGCTCTCGCTGAGCTGGGGCGTCGAGGCGCACGTCACCGAGCAGGTCGGCTCGACCGACGAGATGGTCGCCCAGGTCGACCGCGAGCTGCTGCGCATCGGCGAGCTGAACGGCGGCGACACCGTGATCGTCACCGCCGGCTCGCCGCCCGGCATCCCCGGCAACACCAACATGGTCCAGGTGCACCACCTGGGCACCCGCAACGCGTAACCGTCCGCGTCGCACGAACGCCCGTGGGGCGGTCCCTCCTCGTCGGAGGGGCCGCCCCACGGGCGTTTCGTCTCTTCGGCCCTAGAGATTGCCCGGGTAGGGCAGGTCGTCGTTGTAGAGGTGCATGCCGGGGATGGTCAGCGTGCCGCCGAACTGGCCCGCCTGGATCGCGGTGACCCCGGTCAGTTCCAGCCAGAGCGGCAGGTGCAGCTGGCCGATCAGGTCGTACAGCCACTGCGGCAGCGGGCCGTCCGGGGTGAGGGTGAGCTCGCCCGGATCGATCGGGATCGGGATGCCGAGCACCTTGGCGAGGTGGCCGGAGAGCCGCTCCACGTACATCGTGACGGTGCCCTTGCGCATGGTCGAGGTCTTGCCGGGGGCGCTCTTGACGTGGAACGTCTTGCCGTTGCCCTGCAGGGTCGACATGTGCAGGTTCTCGATGTCGACGGTCTCGACCTCGAACTTCAGCACCCGCTTGGTGCCGGTGGCCGTCCGGACGTTGACCACGCCGAGCAGCACGGCGTGGTTCAGGGTCAGCCGGGTGGTCTGGAGGGTCCAGTTCTGGTCCGGGACGGTGATCGGGTTGTCCGGCGGCTTGGCGCCCGGGTTGAGCGCCTTGCCGTCGACCAGGCAGTTCGGGTCCTTGCTCGGCGTGCCCGAGGCGGACGGCGTCGCGGACGCCTTGCCGGACGGCGTACCGGACGCGGTGGGTGCCGTGGAGGGCTTGCCCGACGACGAGGCCGAGGCCGAGGCCGAAGCCGAAGCGGACGGCGAGGGCGAGGAGGAAGCCGGGGCGGAGGCCGACGGCGTGCCGGAAGCCGTGGGGCTCGGGGCGGTGCCGGGCGTCGCCGCGGGCGCGGTGGTGGCGCTCGGCGGGCCGCTCGGCTCGGCCGTAGGGGTACCGGTCGCGGCGCCGGTCGCCGGCGGGGCGGCCGGGGCGACGGCGCGCGTCCCGGCGGCCGGGCTCGCGCTCGGGCTCGGCGAACCGCTCGGGCGGACCAGGTTGGTGATCCCGCCGACGAGGTCGTCGATCAGCCCGGCCTGGACGACCCCACTGCTCGGGGTCGGCTTCGGCGTCGCGGCCTGGGCCGAGGTCGGCGCGGGGGTCGAGGCCGGGGCCGGGGCCTTGGACGCGGTCCGGGTGGGCTCCGCGCTCGGGGCCGCCGTGGTGGGGGCGGCCGTGGGTGCCGCCGTGCCGGGGGTGGCCGTCGGGATCGGGACGTGCGGGCCGGGGATCGGCGGCGGCAGCTCGCTCTTCGGGACCGGCGTCTCCTCCACCACCTGCTCCGGCGCCACCCCGGCCGGAACGGCGTCCGGGACGGTGGCGCAGGGCTTGCTCACGGTGGACTCGGCGACGGCGGTGGTCGGCGTGTAGGCGGCGGCCATCAGCAGCGCGGTCGGCACGGCGGCGATCGCCAGCGCCTTGCCGCGGAGTCTGGCCCGGACGGGCGTCCGGGGCGCCGCGTGCCGGGGTGAGCGCTGGGCCGGCGGCTCCGGCCGCTCCTCGCGCGGGTCGGTCACCGGGTCTCCTCGGACTTCCCGAGCAGCGGCGGGACGGCGCCCTCGGCGGGCGGCTGCGCCTGCGCGGGGACGGCCGGCAGCACCGCGGTGGCGGCCTCGGCCGGCTGCTCGGTGGTGGGCTGCTCGGCGACAACGGACTCGGCGGCCTCGGCAGGGGCCGGCAGCGGCGCCCAGGCGATCATCAGACCACCGCCGATCAGCCCGGGCAGCAGCGCCAGCCCGAAGCCGGAGAGGTTGGAGACCGGGATCGAGACCAGGGTGAGCAGCGTGGTGGCCACGCCCGCGAAGATCCGCACGAGCGGCTGGAACCAGGCGGTCAGCCCGAGCAGGATCAGCAGGACGCCGATGATCAGCGACCCGGCGCCACCCGTGGTGGCCATCGCCATCGTCATGCCGTTGAACGACAGGTTGGCGTAGGGGAAGTACATGATCGGGACGCCGGCGATCATGGCCAGCAGACCGCCGTAGAACGGCCGGGTACGGCGGAAGTCGCGGAACACCCGGCGGACCCACCGGAAGGGGTTCTCGCGCTCGGCGGGCCGCGGCTCGGCAAGGGTGCTGGACACGGTGCAGCTCCTCGATGGTGTGACGAGGTGAAAAACACGATGGGGAAGCCCGGGGCGGCGGCCCGAACGGCCGCCGTCCCCGGTCCCCCCGATCCGCCGTCAGGCGGTCAGCCGGTCAACGGCTCAGAAGCACTCGTGACCCGCGTCGGTGTGCAGGTTGAGCTTCAGGCCGCGCAGCTTGAAGGTGCCCGCGGAGGTGGCCCACGCGGTCTGCTCCACGCCGGTCAGCTTGGCGGTCTTGGCGGCCTGGGAGAAGCCGACCGGGCCCGAGGGCAGGCCGCCGCCGAGCGGGGACTTCCAGTCCTTGGTCGCCGAACCGGTGAGGGTGGAGGCGTCCTGGCCGATGTTGATCTGCCCGAACTCGGCGTCGCCCTTCAGCGAGTCGAGGTCGATCAGCAGGTTCTCCGCCTCGACCTGACGGTCCTTGTCCTCGCTGTCACCGGCCTCCAGGCGGAGGGTGATCTTCGGGAGCTTGAACGGCAGCGGCAGCACGTTCGGGTCGGTGACCAGCGACTGGCACATGCCCTTGAGGCGGGCCTTGTCGAAGGCCGAGACGGCGACCGCGTGGGTGGTCTTGTGGTCGGCCTCGACGTCGATGGAGCCGAACTGGGCGAAGCCCTCGCCGTTCAGCTCCTTGACGCTGACCTTGAACTGCTGGCCGGAGACGCTGAACGACGCCGCCAGCGCGTTGTTGGCCAGGCCGATGCCGACCGCGGCGGTGGCCGCGATGCTCGGCACCATCACCAGGGCGAAGCGCTTCCAGCGGGTCTTGCCGTGGGTCTGGGACATGCGTGTCCTCCTTGTGGGACGTACATCTCCGGCTCCCCGGTGGCGAGTCCCGCACCGGTGGGGGCCTGGGATGGGAGAGAGCTACGTCCTCGGTAGCGGAGAGCGCCGTGACAACCCCGGCGATCCCCCCGAGCGACAACCAGTGACCGCGCGGGCAGCGCGGCCGGACGAAGGACAGGAACCGCGCGTGGGACCCGCGGACACCCCCCTGCCTTCCGCCGACGGCAGGAGCCGCCGGCCACCCGGTGGGGATCCCCGCTCCGTACGCGCCGACCGGCTGCCGGGAGTTGGAGTGTGGGGACCGGGCGTGCCGATGCTGCTCGAATCCCGGGCGAAGCACAAGAGGTTGCATTACTGACGGGTAATCCCACAGAGGCGTCAGCGATCATGAAATCCGTCACACCGACACGCTGAGTGACGAAGTGGAGGATTCGTGGCGACGAAATCCCCCGGAAACATCAGTGAAACACCCGTGGACGGTCACATGTCGTGACCGTCCACGGGTGTTGTCAAGATTTGGTAAACCTGCGGCGCGCTGACCGGATTGTCGTCAAATCACCGGCGGCACCGCAGGTCATTCGCGGTGTCACACCGCGGCTGTCGGGGTGGCCGTCAGAACAGCACGCGGGCCAGCGCCTGGCGGGCCGCGGTGACCCGCGGGTCCTCGGTGCCGATCACCTCGAACAGCTCCAGCAGCCGGAGCCGGACGGCGTCCCGGTCCTCGCCGAAGACCTTGCCGACCGTCCCGACCAGCCGGCCGAAGGCGTCCTCGACGTGCCCGCCGACCAGGTCCAGGTCGGCCGCCTTCAGCTGGGCCTCGATGTCCTTCGGGTCGGCCGCGGCGGCCGCCCGGACCGCCTGCAGGTCCAGCCCCTCGACCCGGTGCAGCAGCTGCGCCTGGGCCAGGCCGAGCTTCGCCTCGGTGTTGCCGGGCTGGTCGAGCAGCACGTTCTGGTAGGCCTGGATGGCGCCGCCCAGGTCGCCCCGGTCCAGCGCGTCGTGGGCCGCGGCCAGGGCCGGGTCCTCCGGACGGTGCGGCGCCGCGACGGCCTCCGCACCCTCGGCGCCCGGCGCCGGCGCGCCGGTCCCGCCGACGATGCCGAAGCGCTGCTCGGCGACCAGGATCAGCTGGTCCAGCACCTTGCGGACGTTGGCCTCGTTCTCGGCGCCCTGGAACAGCGGCACCAGCTGGCCGGCCACCACGGCCATCACGGCCGGGATGCCCTGGATGCCGAACTGCTGCGCGATCAGCTGGTTGGCGTCCACGTCGATCTTGGCGAGCACGATCCGGCCGGCGTACTCCTCGGCCAGGCGCTCCAGGATCGGGCTGAGCTGCTTGCAGGGCCCGCACCACTCGGCCCAGAAGTCGACGACCACCGGCACCTCGGCGGACCGCTGGACGACCTCGGTCTCGAAGGTGTCCTCGGTGACGTCGATGACGAGCTCGTAGCCGGCCTGGGGGGCCGCCTCTCCGGCCGCCTCCGCGGCGGCCGCTTGGCGGGCCCGCTCGGCCCTGGCCTGCTCGGCCTTCTGGGCAGCCTCGCCGGCTGCCTTCACTGCGGCGAGGTCGACCGCACCGCGCAGGGCGGAGCTGTTGAGACGCGAATTCCGTGGCTGCATGGCACCATCCTCCCCCGTCCGCGCCGTCGACGGGCACCAACCTCCCGGAAAACCGCTCCGCGCGGGCTGCGCGGTCCCGGATCTCCCGAGGTGGGGCACCCGTCCCCCGGTAGCCTGAACCGTTCGGCGCGGATCCCCACCCGCGCCCGCGCCGCTCCCGTCCCACGGGGTCACGGCGCCTGGTCGTCACTGCTTTCGCTACGAGTCGTAGCGTAACTGGACCGAGGGCACCCGCCGCAACCCCTACCGGCCCTCCCCCGACGTGAGCTGAGCCACTTTCCCCCACGGCCCGGCTGTCCCGGACGCGGTGCAGTCGCTACCGTTACCAGCCCCACCCAAGTTACCAACCGGTAAACCGCAAGGAGGCCCCGGTGCCGGCCCCCCAGCCCCCCGTGACCCCGACCCTCGACCCGGAGGCCCCGGCGACCCTGGCGGCCCCGGAGAACCCCGACGGCGCCGCCACCCGGGCCAAGGGCCGCCCGCGCAGCGCCGCCGCCGACCGCGCCATCCTGGACGCCACCCGCGAGGCGCTGGCCGAGCTCGGCTGGGGCGGCCTCACCATGGGCCACGTCGCCACCCGCGCGGGCGTCGCCAAGACCACCCTGTACCGCCGCTGGCCGTCCAAGAACGAACTGGTGGTGGACGCCGTCGCCAGCCTCTTCGACGAGCTGGTGATGCCCGACCTGGGCAGCCTGCGGTGCGACATCGAGGGCGTGGTCGGCCAGTTCGCCGACCTGCTGGCCCGTCCGGAGACCCAGGCCGCGCTGCTCGCCCTGTTCGCCGAGGGCACCCGCGACCGGCAGCTGCGCCGGCGGATCCGGGAGGCGATCGTCGACCCGCAGAAGCGGCTGGTCCGGCAGGGCCGGGCGGCCGCCCAGGCGCGCGGCGAACTGGCCCCGGACTGCGACCCGGCCACCGCCCGCGAGGAGATCGACATCATCTTCGACACCATCGCCGGGACGGTCGAGCACCGGGTGCTGGTCAGCGGCGAGCCGATCACCGCCGAGTGGACCCGGCGCTTCACCAGCCTGCTGCTGGGGCCGTTCCCGAGCCTGCTGGCGTCCTAGGACGCGACGAGGCCGCCCCGCCCCCGTCGGAAGGGGGCGGGGCGGCCTCGGGCGGGCCCGTACGGGTCAGAACCGGGCGGTCTCCCGGTAGATCCCCCACTCCTCGCGCAGCGCGTTGCAGATCTCGCCCAGGGTCGCCTCGGCCCGCACCGCGTCCAGCATCGGCGGGATCATCGACTCGCCGGAGCGCGCGGCGGCCAGCATCGCGGCCAGCCCGGCCTTGACCGCCGCGTCGTCCCGGGCCGCCTTGCGCGCGCCCAGCACCCGGACCTGCTCGCGCTCCACCTCGTGGCTGACCCGCAGGATCTCCAGCTCGGGGGTGACGCTGCGCGGGTGGCAGTTGACGCCGACGACCCGCTTCTCGCCCTTCTCCACCGCCTGCTGGTACTGGAAGGCCGCCTCGGCGATCTCGCCGGTGAACCAGCCGTCCTCGATCCCGCGCAGGATGCCGGAGGTGATCGGGCCGATCTCGTGGTCGTCCCGGCCCTTGTCCAGGATCTTCTGGAAGATCGCCTCGGCCTGCTGCTCGATCCGGTCGGTGAGCGCCTCGACGTACCAGGAGCCGCCCAGCGGGTCGGCCACGTTGGTGACGCCGGTCTCCTCCATCAGCACCTGCTGGGTGCGCAGGGCGATCTCGGCGGCCTGCTCGGACGGCAGCGCCAGGGTCTCGTCCAGGGCGTTGGTGTGCAGCGAGTTGGTGCCGCCGAGCACCGCCGAGAGCGCCTCGACGGCGGTGCGGACCACGTTGTTGTACGGCTGCTGGGCGGTCAGCGAGACGCCGGCGGTCTGGGTGTGGAACCGCAGCCACTGGGCCTTGTCGGTCTTCGCGCCGAACCGGTCGCGCATCCAGCGGGCCCAGATCCGGCGGGCGGCGCGGAACTTGGCGATCTCCTCGAAGAAGTCGAGGTGCGCGTCGAAGAAGAAGGAGAGACCGGGCGCGAAGACGTCCACGTCCAGGCCGCGGGAGAGGCCCAGCTCGACGTAGCCGAAGCCGTCGGCCAGGGTGTACGCCAGCTCCTGCGCGGCCGTCGCCCCGGCCTCGCGGATGTGGTAGCCGGAGACCGAGAGCGGCTTGTACGCCGGGATGCCCTGGGCGCAGTACTCCATCAGGTCGCCGATCAGCCGCAGGTGCGGCTCGGGGGCGAAGAGCCACTCCTTCTGGGCGATGTACTCCTTGAAGATGTCGGTCTGCAGGGTGCCGTTGAGCACCGCCGGGTCGACGCCCTGGCGCTCGGCGGCGACCAGGTACATGCAGAAGACCGGCACGGCCGGGCCGCTGATCGTCATCGAGGTGGTGACCTCGCCCAGCGGGATGCCGTTGAACAGCACCTCCATGTCGGCGGCCGAGTCGATCGCCACGCCGCAGTGGCCGACCTCGCCGAGCGACTTGGGGTCGTCGGAGTCGTACCCCATCAGGGTGGGCATGTCGAAGGCGACCGAGAGGCCGCCGCCGCCCGCCTCCAGGATCATCCGGTAGCGCTCGTTGGTCTGCTCGGCGTTGCCGAAGCCGGCGAACTGGCGGATGGTCCAGGTCCGGCCGCGGTAGCCGGTGGCGTGCAGACCGCGGGTGTACGGGTACTCGCCCGGCCAGCCGATCCGCTCGAAGCCCTCGACCGGCTGCCCGGGGGCCGGGCCGTAGACCGGCTCGACCTCGTCCCCGGAGAGCGTGGTGAAGTCCGCGTCCCGCTTGCGGGCGCTGTCGTACCGCTGCTGCCAGCGCTGCCGTCCGCGCTCGATCTCCTCGGCGTCCATGGCCGAACTCCGCTCCGTACGGCCGCCACGCCAGCGGGCGGCACAGCTGTTAGGACGTCCTACTAATTTACTCGGACGTCCTAGTACTTGTCGATGGACCTCCGGCGCGCCGCTCCGAGGGGCATGCGAAAGGGCGCCCTCCCCCGGGCGGGGAAGGGCGCCCTCGGCGAGCGCGTGCGGTCAGACGCCGGCGGGCTGGCGGGCGGCGTCGCCGGCCGGCAGCTTCGCGTTGGCCTCGGCGACCACCTTGCGCTCGGCGACGAAGGAGGCGAACGGGATGCACCCGGCGGCCAGCGTGAAGAGCATCCGGCCGAGCGGCCACTTGAGCTTCTGGCCGAGCAGGAAGGTCACCACGAAGTACCCGATGTAGAGGTAGCCGTGCAGCATCGCGACGTAGGTGGTCACGTCCTCGGCGGTGTGGAAGCCGTACTTCGCCACCATGAAGCCGCAGAACACCAGCAGGGCCACACCGGTCGCAATGGCCAGGGCGCGGTACCAGCCCAGCAGGGGGGTCGCCTTCATACTTCTCATCGCCTCGCTCGGCAGCATCGGGGAGGGGTACGTCCGGATCCGCGCACCGCTCCAACGAGAGTAGCCGCCCTCACGCCCCGCCCCGCGCAGCCCCCCGCAGCCCGGTCAGTCGCTCGTTTCGGTGAAGTCGCCGGCCGCCACCCGCAGCGGGCGGAGCAGTTCGAACACCTCGCGGCACTGCTCGGCGCCGTACTCCTCCAGGCCGAACTCCATCGCCATGAGCTCCCGGGTGGCCTCCTCGACCACCCCGCGGCCGCGGTCGGTGATCGCGGCGAGCACCCCGCGCCCGTCCAGCGGGTTGGGGCGGCGGGCGACCAGGCCGGCCCGCTCCAGCCGGTCGACGGTGTTGGTGACGCTGGTCGGGTGGACCATCAGCCGCTCGCCGATCTTGGAGAGCGAGAGCTCGCCGGTCCGGCTGAAGGTGAGCAGCACCAGCGCCTCGTAGCGGGCGAAGGTCAGGCCGTAGGGCTTGAGCACCGCGTCCACGCGGGAGAGCAGGATCTGGTGCGCCCGCATGATCGAGGTGATCGCCGCCATCGAGGGGACGGTTCCCCAGCGGCGGGTCCACAGCTCGTCGGCGCGGGCGATCGGGTCGAAGTCGAGTGCGAGGGGCTTGGCCACCTCCTTACCGTACCGGCGGGCGGGGCTGGTGCTACCAGGCGTCCTGATGGTGGACAAGTGCGACACGTGGCGGGATCCCGCCAGTCGACTCGTCAGGTACATACCAGCACGTTGCGGGGATGTGAACGTCCACCAACCATTCGCCCGGGCAGGGACGTTGGCCGCGCGGGTGGCGTTCGGCCTGCTATCAGGCCTCGGTTCGGACGGTAACCCGCTGAAAGGCGGGGCGATTCGCCCTATTTGTCGCCCTGTTCACCATCCGCCGCGTTGGCGAGACCTGGCCAATCAATGAACCAGACCTGTCATTTCACTTGTTCGATTGTCATGCTTTCGGCCAGCCCCGTCCGGTGGCCACCGCCCCACTCACCGGTGACCACCGTGGACCGCACGGAGCTGCACGTCAGCGCCCGTTCCGCCCCTCAGGTGCCAACCCCGGCACCCCGGAGCGAGGTGCGACCGCGCACACGCGGTTTCCCGGAAGGACCTGTACGTGAAGCGAAAGCTCGCAGCCGGCGCCGTACTCTCCGCCACCGCCCTCCTCGCCGGCGTCATCCAGGTGAGCACCGCCGCCCAGGCCGCCCCGACCCCGTCGGCCCAGGCGCAGGCCGCGCAGCAGCGCGAGGCCGTCCTCGCCGTGGCGAAGGGTCAGGCCGACCCGCTGGCCAAGGCCCTCGCGCTGGGCGGCCAGGAGAAGCTGGTCGCCAAGGACGCCGTGGTGGACGCCGACGGCACCCGCCACCTCCGCTTCGAGCGCACCTACGCCGGCCTGCCCGTGCTCGGCGGCGACCTGGTCGTCCACCAGGCCGCCGGCGGCTCGGTCAAGGCGGTCGACAAGGCCGTCACCGCGCAGATCTCGGTCCCGAGCCTGACCCCGAAGATCCCGGCCGACCAGGCCGCCGCCCAGGCCTCCGGCGCGGTGCAGTCCACCGTCGGCATCGCCGCCGACAAGGACGAGTCCCCGCTGACCGAGGTCCGCCAGGCCGGCGCCGCCCAGCTGGTCGTCTGGGCCGCCGACGGCAACCCGCGGCTGGCCTACCGGACCACCGTCGAGGGCGTCCGCGCCGACGGCACCCCGAGCAGCCAGCTGCTGGTCACCGACGCCGCCTCCGGCCAGGTGCTCTCCAGCCACGAGCAGGTGCAGACCGCGACCGGCACCGGCAACGGCGTCTTCGTCGGCAACGTCCCGCTGACCACCACCCTGAGCGGCTCCACCTACCAGCTCAAGGACGCCTCGCGCGGCGGCCAGTCCACCAGCGACCTGAAGGGCCGCACCTCCGGCTCGGGCACGCTGTACACCGACGCGGACAACAAGTGGGGCACCGGCACCGTCTCCAGCGGCCAGTCGGCCGCGGTGGACGCGCAGTTCGGCGCGGCGGCCACCTGGGACTACTACAAGAACAGCTTCGGCCGCCTCGGCATCAAGAACAACGGCGTCGGCGCCACCAGCCGGGTCCACTACGGCAAGAACTACGTCAACGCGTTCTGGAACGACTCCTGCTTCTGCATGACGTACGGCGACGGCGCGAGCAACACCCACCCGCTGACCGAGATCGACGTGGCGGGCCACGAGATGACCCACGGCGTCACCTCGGCCACCGCCGGCCTGAACTACTCGGGCGAGTCCGGCGGCCTCAACGAGGCCACCTCGGACATCTTCGGCACCATGGTGGAGTTCTCGGCCAACCTGCCCACCGACGTGCCGGACTACCTGATCGGCGAGGAGATCGACCTCAACGGCGACGGCACGCCGCTGCGCTACATGGACAAGCCCTCCAAGGACGGCGGCTCGGCCGACTCCTGGTCGTCCTCCGTGGGCAGCCTGGACGTCCACTACTCCTCGGGCGTCGGCAACCACTTCTTCTACCTGCTGGCCGAGGGCAGCGGCGCCAAGACCATCAACGGCGTCAGCTACAACAGCCCGACCTCCAACGGCTCGACCCTCACCGGCATCGGCCGGGACAAGGCCGCGGCCATCTGGTACCGCGCGCTGACCGTGTACTGGACCTCCACCACCAACTACAAGGCCGCCCGCACCGGCACCCTGAGCGCCGCGGCCGACCTGTACGGCGCCGGCAGCGCCGAGTACAACGCGGTCGCGGCCGCGTGGAGCGGCGTCAACGTCAACTGATCACCTGATCACCTGATCGTTCAAGGGCCGCTCAAGCGACGCCCGGGGCCTCACTGGGAGGGGAGGCCCCGGGCGTCCGGCCGTTCCCGGGCGGCTCCGCGGCAACGGCGGGCGGCTCCGTAGCAACGCCGGACGGGGGCGGCAAGACCCGCCGTTGGCGGGATCCCGCCACCGGATGAACCGGGGCGAACCGGTCACCCGTCGCTTCCGAACCAGCCGCACCGGCCGGTGGCGAGACCTGGCCAATCGCCGGTCGCGCCCTGTTCTTTCACGACCTGCATTGTCATGCTTCTGCCCAAGCCCCGTCCGGACGCCCGTCGCCCCCACCCATCGACGGACCGTCAGGCCGCACGGAGCAGCACGTCAGCGCCCTACCGCCCCACGGCGCCAACCCCGGCGCCCCGGTATGCGGCGTGACCGCGCACCCGCGGTTTCGTGGAAGGAACCCCGCACGTGAAGCGAAAGCTGACAGCCGGCGCCGTACTCTCCGCCACCGCTCTGCTGGCCGGCGCCATCCAGGTCGCCGCCGCCCCCGCCCAGGCCGCCCCGCCGGCCCCCGTCCAGCAGCGCGAGGCGCTGATCGCACTGGCCGGCCAGCAGGCCGCGCCGGTGGCGAAGGCGCTGGCGCTCGGCGGGCAGGAGAAGCTGGTCGCCAAGGACGTCGTGGTCGACGCCGACGGCACCCGCCACCTGCGCTACGACCGGACCTACGCCGGCCTGCCGGTGCTCGGCGGCGACCTGATCGTCCACCAGAAGGCCAACGGCACCGTCTCCTCCGTGGACCGGGCCTTCGAGGGCCGGCTCTCGGTGCCGAGCCTGACCCCGTCGCTCTCCTCCGGCCAGGCCTCCACCCAGGCGGTGGACTCGGTCCGGGCCACCGTCGGCATCGCCGCCGACGCGGACGAGTCCCCGGTCAGCCGGGTCGACGGCGCGAGCGCGCCCAGCCTGGTGGTGTGGGCGGGCGACGGCAGCCCGCGGCTCGCCTACCAGACCGTGGTGCACGGCGAGCGGGCCGACGGCACCCCGAGCAGCCAGCGGCTGGTCACCGACGCCGCCACCGGCCAGGTGCTCTCCACCCACGAGGAGGTGCAGACCGCGACCGGCACCGGCAAGGGCGTGCACGTCGGCACCGTCACCCTGACCACCACCCAGAGCGGCTCCACGTACCAGCTCAAGGACGGCTCCCGGGGCAACCAGTGGACCGGGAACGCCAAGAGCAACAACGCGCTCTACACCGACGCGGACAACACCTGGGGCAACGGCACCACGTCCGACACCCAGTCCGCCGCGGTGGACGCGCAGTTCGGCACCGGCGCCACCTGGGACTACTACAAGAACACCTTCGGCCGGAACGGCATCAAGAACAACGGCGTCGGCGCGAGCAACCGGGTCCACTACGGCAACGCCTACGTCAACGCGTTCTGGCAGGACTCCTGCTTCTGCATGACCTACGGCGACGGCACCAACAACACCAACCCGCTGACCGCGATCGACGTGGCCGGCCACGAGATGAGCCACGGCGTCACCTCGGCCACCGCCAACCTCACCTACTCCGGTGAGTCCGGCGGCCTGAACGAGGCCACCTCGGACATCTTCGGCACCATGGTCGAGTGGTACGCCAACCTGCCGGTGGACGTGCCGGACTACCTCATCGGCGAGAAGATCAACATCTTCGGCAACGGCAAGCCGCTGCGCTACATGGACCAGCCCTCCAAGGACGGCAAGTCCAAGGACGCCTGGTACTCCGGCATCGGCAGCATCGACGTCCACTACTCCTCGGGCGTGGCCAACCACTTCTTCTACCTGCTCTCCGAGGGCAGCGGCGCCAAGACCATCAACGGCGTCAGCTACAACAGCCCGACCTCCAACGGCTCCACGGTCACCGGCATCGGCCGGAACAAGGCCGCGGCGATCTGGTACCGCGCGCTGACCACCTACTTCACCTCCAGCACCAACTACAAGGCGGCCCGCACCGGCACGCTGAACGCCGCCAAGGACCTCTACGGCGCCGGCAGCACCGAGTACAACGCGGTGGCCGCCGCCTGGAGCGCGGTGAACGTCAGCTAGCCGCGACCGGTACCACCTCCGGAAAAAGCCGCAGGCTGCCGGGGCCCACTGGGAGAGGGGGCCCCGGCAGCCTGCCGGCGTGCGCGGGCTCGACCGCGCGGAGGTTCAGCGCGGAGGTGTCAGGCGGTGGCCGGCGCGGCCTTGCCGGAGACGGCGCGCTCCTCCTTGGCGAGCATCCGCTCGGCCACGAAGCCGCCGAGCGGGACCACCGAGAGGACGAACAGCAGGACGCCGCGCTTGGTGTCCCACTTCTGGGTCTGCCAGGCCATGATCCAGAACACCACGTACAGGATGAACAGGATCCCGTGGACCATGCCCATCACCGGCACGCCGTTGAAGTCGGTGGTGCGCTTGAGCACCGAGCAGAGCAGCAGGAGCAGGAACGAGACCCCTTCGGGGCCGGAGACCAGGCGCAGGCGGTGGACGGCGCTGCTGTTCACGATGGGTACCTCGATACGGGGGCTCGTAGATCGCTTGTGAACCGGCTCACAAGCATTCGGCCCATTATCGCCGAGCACACGTCCGGGCCCTCCGGCGGGGGTCGGACCGGAGCCCGGTCACCCGTTTTGTCGCAGAC
The DNA here is from genome assembly GCF_040683335.1 of Kitasatospora sp. NPDC093806. Lineage (NCBI taxonomy): Bacteria > Bacillati > Actinomycetota > Actinomycetes > Kitasatosporales > Streptomycetaceae > Kitasatospora > Kitasatospora sp. NPDC093806. Next base: position 74,523 of record NZ_JBFBDO010000011.1, on the reverse strand, counting down.
GCGTACCAGAACACCACCTCCCCCTCCCCGGCCCGGCCCGGGGACCGCTACATTGCGGCCGTGGCACAGTTTCGACTCCAGGGGTCCAAGACGCTCGCCGTCGACATGACGGGCGACGCCGTGAAAGCCAGAAACGGCTCGATGGTCGCGTACACCGGCCAGATGAACTTCAAGAAGCTCAGCGGTGGCGGCGACGGCCTGCGCGGCATGGTCACCCGCCGGCTGACCGGCGAGCAGATGACGGTCATGGAGGTGAAGGGGCAGGGCACCTGCTACTTCGCCGACCGGGCCACCGAGATCAACCTCGTGCGGCTGAACGGCGAGACGCTCTACGTCGAGTCCGACAACCTGCTCTGCACCGAGGGGACGCTCAAGACCGGCACCAGCTTCACCGGCCTGAACGGCGTCTCCTCCGGCAACGGCCTCTTCACCACCAAGGTCGAGGGGCACGGCTGGGCGGCGGTCACCTCCAAGGGGCCGGCAATCATCCTGCGGGTGTCGCAGGGCATGCCGCTGCGGGTGGACCCGGGGGCGTACGTCGCGCACACCGGCAACCTCAACCGCTCCATCAAGTCCGGCGCCGGCTGGACCACCTTCATCGGCGAGGGCGGCGGCGAGGCCGTCCAGGTCGAGTTCACCGGCGAGGGCCTGGTCTACGTGCAGCCTTCCGAGAAGCTCACCATCGGGGGCGACGTCTGATGGCGTTCACGAAGCTCAACAACAAGATGATCGAGGCCCGGGTCGTCCCCGGCCAGCGGCTGTTCAGCCAGCGCGGCGCGATGCTCGCGTACACCGGCGAGGTCCGGTTCACGCCGAACATCACCGGCGGGCAGGGCGGCGTCATGTCGATGATCGGCCGCCGGGTGGCCAACGAGGACACCCCGCTGATGACCGTCGAGGGCCAGGGCAGCGTGATGTTCGGCCACGGCGGCCACCACGTGCACGTGATCGACCTGGGCGGCGACACCCTGTACGTCGAGGCGGACCGGCTGCTCGCCTTCGAGGGCACGCTGCAGCAGTCCACCATGTTCCTGGGCTCGCAGGGCGGCGTGATGGGCATGGTCCGCGGCCAGGTGACCGGCCAGGGCCTGTTCACCACCAAGCTGGACGGCCACGGCTCGGTGGCGGTGATGGCGCACGGCGGCGTGTTCGAGCTGCCGATCACCCCGCACCAGCCGGTGCACGTCGACCCGCAGGCCTACGTCGCGCACCGCGGCCAGGTCCAGAACAAGCTGTCCACCGCGCTGGGGTGGCGCGACATGATCGGGCGCGGCTCCGGCGAGGCCTTCCAGCTGGAGCTGTCCGGGAACGGCGTCGTGTACGTGCAGGCGAGCGAGGAGAAGCTCTGATGTCCTACCCGCCGCAGCCCCCGTACGGGCAGCCCCAGGACCCGTACGGCCAGCCGACCCAGCCCGGCTACCCCGCCGCCCCGCCGCCCGGCTACCCGCCGCAGCCCGGCCAGCCGTACCCCCCGCAGGGCTACCCGCAGGGCCAGCCCCAGCCGGGCTACCCGCAGCAGGGCTACCCCCAGCAGGGCGGCTACCCGCCGCCCCCGCCGCAGGGCTACCCGGCCCAGCCGCCGCAGCAGTACGCCCAGGAGCAGTACGGCGGCGCGCAGGCCCCGCTGCCCAAGGCGCAGGACGGCTCCGGGCCGGTGGTGCACGACGTGCACAGCCTGCCGTCCAACGACAACGTCAACCCGTACGCCTTCTCGGTCGACCTCAACGGCTCGTACTTCCTGCAGAAGGGCAAGATGGTCGCCTACTACGGCGACATCTCCTTCAAGGGCGTCGGCGCCGGCGCGATCGACCGGATGCTCGGCCAGCACTTCAACTCGCCGATGCACGCCGCGGACTGGGTGGTCGCCGAGGGCCGGGGCAAGCTGCTGCTGGCCGACCGGGCCTTCGACCTCAACTCCTACGACCTGGAGGAGGGGAACCTGACGGTCCGCTCGGGGAACCTGCTGGCCTACGAGCCCACCCTGCGGCTCAAGCAGTCGATCATCCCGGGCTTCCTGACCCTGATCGGCACCGGCAAGTTCGTCGCCGCCTCGAACGGGCCGGTGCACTTCGTCGAGCCGCCGATCCGGGTCGACCCGCAGGCGCTGGTCGGCTGGGCGGACTGCCCGGCGCCGTGCCACCACTACGACCACGACTACATGCACGGGGTGATCGGCGGCATCCGCCGGCTGACCGGGCTGGGCGGGGCGTCCGGCGAGGAGCACCAGTTCGAGTTCATCGGCGCCGGCCAGGTGCTGCTGCAGTCGTCCGAGGTGCTGATGGCCGAGCGCGCGGTCGGCCAGGTGCACGCCGAGGCCGGGGTGCCGATGGGCGGGGTGCCGTCCCAGCACGCCTCCGGCGGCCAGTTGCCGAACGTGAACGTGCCCGGTCTCGGTAACCTGGGCGACCTCGGGCGACGTTTCGGTCTGTAAACTTGTACAATGTTTAACTAAATGCGGTATGGTGGGCGCATGGACACGCACACGATCGCCGCCGCGGACGTCTCCTCCTCGCAGCCCGACGGGCCCGAGGAGGAGACTCCCTGGCTGACCGCCCGCGAGCAGCGGATGTGGCGCGCCCACCTGGAGGTCGCCAAGCTGCTCGACTACCAGCTCAGCCGCGAACTCCAGCCGCACAGCCTCGCCATCAACGACTACGAGATCCTGGTCGTGCTCTCCGAGGCGCCCGAGCGGCGGATGCGGATGACCGACCTGGCCACCGCGACGCTCCAGTCCAAGAGCCGGCTCTCGCACCAGATCACCCGGATGGAGAACGCCGGCCTGGTGCTGCGCCAGGAGTGCCCCGGCGACCGCCGCGGCCTCTACGCCCACCTCACCGAGCAGGGCTGGGAGACCATGCAGCGGGTCGCCCCGGACCACGTGCGCAGCGTCCGGGCGCACTTCATCGACCGCTTCACCCCCGAGCAGCTGGACGCGATGTACGAGGCGCTGGCCCCGGTCGCGGAGCACCTGCGCGGCCTGCGCGGCCGGTCCTGATCCGCTGACGGCGAGTGGCCCCTGACGGCGAGTGGCCGGCACCCCCGCCCGGGGGTGCCGGCCACTCGGCGTTCCGGGTCAGATCGTGGTGAGGCCCGCGACCAGCCGGTCGGCCGCGCCGTACGGGTCCAGCTCGCCGTCCACCACCCGCTCGGCCAGGGTGGCCAGCTGCCGGTCGCCGTGCAGGTCGCCGATCCGGGCGCGCAGCGCGGCCAGCGCGATCGCCTCGACCTCGTCGGCGGCCCGGCGGCGGCGCCGGACGGCCAGCTCGCCGTGCTCCTCCAGCCAGGCGCGGTGCTTCTCCAGCGCCTCGACCACCTCGTCCACGCCCTCGCCGCGGGCCGCGACGGTCTTCACGATCGGCGGCCGCCACGCCCCCGGCTCCCGGGCCTCGCCCAGGCCGAGCATGTGGTTCAGCTCCCGGGCGGTGGCGTCCGCGCCGTCCCGGTCGGCCTTGTTGACCACGAAGAGGTCGCCGATCTCCAGGATCCCGGCCTTGGCGGCCTGGATGCCGTCGCCCATGCCCGGCGCGAGCAGCACCACGGTGGTGTCGGCCTGCGCGGCGATCTCCACCTCGGACTGGCCGACGCCGACCGTCTCCACCAGGATCACGTCGCAGCCGGCCGCGTCCAGCACCCGCAGCGCCTGCGGGGCGGACCAGGACAGTCCGCCCAGGTGGCCGCGGGTGGCCATCGAGCGGATGAACACCTCGGGGTCGGTGGCGTGGTCCTGCATCCGGACCCGGTCGCCGAGCAGCGCGCCGCCGGAGAACGGCGAGGACGGGTCCACCGCCAGCACGCCGACCCGCTTGCCCAGCCGCCGGTAGGCGGAGACCAGCGCCGAGGTGGAGGTGGACTTGCCCACGCCGGGCGAGCCGGTCAGGCCCACCGTGTAGGCGTGCCCGGTGTGCGGCGCCAGCGCGGCCATCACCTCGCGCAGCTCGGGCGCGGCGTTCTCGACCAGCGAGATCAGGCGGGCCACCGCCCGCGGACGGCCCTGCCGGGCCTGCTCGACCAGGGTCGGCACATCGATCATGGGTGGGTCTCCTAAGGGTCCGTCTTCGCACCCTGCGCCGAAGGGCTGCGGACCGCTTGTGGCGGTCCGCAGCCCCGAAGTGGTTCGTACCTGGATCAGGCCTTGGGCACCCGGACGATCAGCGCGTCGCCCTGGCCGCCGCCCCCGCACAGCCCGGCCGCGCCGACGCCGCCGCCGCGGCGCTGCAGCTCCAGCGCCAGGTGCAGCACCAGGCGGGCGCCGGACATGCCGATCGGGTGGCCGAGCGCGATCGCGCCGCCGTTGACGTTGACGATCTCCGGGGAGACGCCCAGGTCCTTCATCGACTGGTGGGCGACGGCGCCGAACGCCTCGTTGATCTCGATCAGGTCGAGGTCCTCGACGGAGATGCCCTCCTTGGCCACCGCCTGCTTGATCGCGTTGGACGGCTGCGACTGCAGCGAGTTGTCCGGGCCCGCGACGTTGCCGTGCGCGCCGATCTCGGCGATCCAGCTCAGGCCCAGCTCCTCGGCCTTGGCCTTGCTCATCACGACCACGGCGGCGGCGCCGTCCGAGATCGGCGAGGAGGTGCCGGCGGTGATGGTGCCGTCCTTGTCGAAGGCCGGGCGCAGCTTGGCCAGGCCCTCGACGGTGGTGTCGGGGCGGATGCCCTCGTCCAGGCTGACCAGGACCGGCTCGCCCTTGCGCTGCGGGACCGCCACCGGGACGATCTCGGCCTCGAAGATCCCGTCGGCCTGGGCCTTGGCGGCGCGCTGGTGCGAGGCGGCGCCGATCTCGTCCTGGACCTCCCGGGTGATGCCCAGGCGGACGTTGTGCTTCTCGGTGGAGGCGCCCATCGGGATGTTCTCCCACGGGTCGGTCAGGCCGTCGTGGGCCATCGAGTCGAGCATCTCGATCGCGCCGTACTTGTAGCCCTCGCGGGACTTCGGCAGCACGTGCGGGGCGTTGGTCATGGACTCCTGGCCGCCGGCCACCACGATGTCGAACTCGCCGGCCCGGATCAGCTGGTCGGCGAGCGCGATGGCGTCCAGGCCGGAGAGGCACACCTTGTTGATGGTGAGGGCGGGGACGTCCATCGGGATGCCGGCCTTGACGGCGGCCTGGCGGGCCGGGATCTGGCCCGCGCCGCCCTGCAGCACCTGGCCCATGATGACGTACTGGACCTGGTCGCCGGTGATGCCGGCCCGCTCCAGCGCGCCCTTGATGGCGAAGCCGCCGAGGTCCACGCCGGAGAAGCCCTTGAGGGAGCCGAGCAGGCGGCCCATCGGGGTCCGTGCCCCGGCGACGATCACAGAGGTGGTGGTGGTCATGAGACGAGCCCCTTCGCGCGTCGTGGCCAGGTGGAGGTTGCCGCTCAATGTACTGACCTGTTACCCGCCCGTCACCGGACCCACGGTGTGATCGAGCGCACTGGCACCGTCCAGTCAACACCGTGTCAACCCGATCCGGGTGAACCCTGCCGCTGGGCCGTCCGTGTGAGCAGGCTCGCACCCCGACGGCTGGCGCCGCCGACCGGCATGCGCTGCACTGTTGCCGTCCCGTCGCCCGCCCCGCATCCGGAGGCCACCGTGCTGACCCGTATCGACCACATCGGCATCGCCTGCCGCGACCTCGACAAGACGGTCGAGTTCTACCGCGCCACCTACGGCTTCGAGGTCTTCCACTCCGAGGTCAACGAGGAGCAGGGCGTCCGCGAGGCCATGCTCAAGATCAACGACACCGGCGACGGCGGCGCCTCCTACCTGCAGCTGCTGGAGCCGACCCGCGAGGACTCCGCGGTCGGCAAGTGGCTGGCGAAGAACGGCGAGGGCGTCCACCACATCGCCTTCGGCACCGCCGACGTGGACGGCGACGCCGAGGCGATCCGCGGCAAGGGCGTCCGGGTCCTGTACGACGAGCCGCGGATCGGCTCGATGGGCTCGCGGATCACCTTCCTGCACCCCAAGGACTGCGGCGGCGTGCTGACCGAGCTGGTCACCGCCGCGGAGCCGGACGAGCACGCGGCCCACTGAGCCGCCGCCGGGTGCCGCCACCGGGCGGCACCCGCCCCTCCGGCACCTCCCGGACCCTCCCGCACCCTCATGACCCGTCAGTAACCTCGTCCGGTCACCCGGAAAACCCCCACGCGCCCATTCCCCCGCAAGGCGCTCCCACTACAATGCCCAGGTGCGCGAAGACTCCGGGGGACGGGGACGACGGGCACGGCCGAAGACAGGCCCGTCCGCCCCGGTGGGAGGCCCGTCGCAGGGGAGTCCATTACGCGGGCACGGCTGAACAGTCGCAAGACGGATCTGTCACCATTCTCCACAAGGCAAGAGTTCGCCCAGGAGTCCACCCGGACGGGGGAATGCGGATCGACCGCGCTCCCGCGCCCAGGGCTCCGACGACCGCGGCGGGCGTCCCGGCAGGAGCGGGGGCGGCCACACGACCGCGGATGCAAGGACCAGTCGGACCGGCGCCCGAGCAAGCGGGAGCCACACGGGCCGGCCGGGTCGAGGACGCGACCAGGAGATGGATGGGACCGCGGAGTGCGGGGCTACGACCGCTACGAGGTTGACGATCACCTCTCCCAGTTCGAGGCCGACATGGATCGGACTCGGAAGGAGCGGGACAAGGCAGTCGAGCATGCCGAGGACCTCGCCTACCAGGTGGAGGTGCTCCGGGCCAAGCTGCACGAGTCCCGCCGCATGCTCGCCCAGCCGCGCGCCTTCGACGCCGTCTCCGGCCAGGCGGAGCAGATGCTCCGCACCGCCGAGATGCAGGCCCAGCAGCTGCGCGCCGACGCCGAACGGCAGCTGCGCGACTCCCAGGCCGCCACCCAGCGGATCATGGCGGAGGCCGCCGAGCGCACCGCCCGACTGGAGGCCGAGCTGGCCGCCCGCCGCCGCCAGCTGGAGGAGGAGCTCGCCGAGCTGCGGCGCAGCGCCGAGCAGCACGTCAACGAGAACGTCAACTGGGCCGAGCAGACCCGGGCCGGCACCGAGCAGGAGGCCCAGCGCCTGCTGCAGGAGGCCCGCGGCGAGGCCGACCGGATGATGGCCGCCGCCCGCGCCGAGGCCGCCGCCCTCTCCGACCAGGCCCGGGCGCAGACCGCCGCCGACGTGGACGCCGCCCGCGGCGAGGCCCAGGCCGCCGCCGAGGCCGCCATCCAGCGCGCCCAGAGCGACGCCGAGCGCCTGCTGCGGGCCGCCTCCGAGCAGGCCCAGCAGGCCGGCGCGCAGGCCGCCGCCGACGTCGACGCCGCCCGCGGCGAGGCCCAGCAGCAGCTCGCCGCCGCGCACGTCGCCGCCGAGCAGCAGCTGGCCGCCGCGCAGGCCGAGATCGGCCGGCTCAAGGAGCACGCCGCCGCCGAGCAGACCCGCGCCCAGCAGGAGCTGGCCCACGCCCAGGCCGAGATAGCGCGGCTGCGCGCCGAGGCGCTGGCCGAGGGCGAGCGCGCCCGCCTGGAGGCCGCCGACCTGCGCGCCCGGACGGTCGCCGCCGCCGAGCAGCTCCAGGCCGACGCCGAGGCCGCCGTGGAGCGGAAGGTCGCCGACGGCGAGGCCGCCAACGAGCAGCGCTCGCAGACCGCCCGGGCCGAGGTGGCCCGGATGGTCGCCCAGGCCACCAAGGAGGCCGACGCGATCCGCGCCGTGGCCGCCACCCAGCAGGCCGAGGCGGACGCCGCCAAGGCCGCCGCCGCCGAGGAGAGCGAGCGGCTGCGCGCCACCGCCGAGTCGGTGGCCGGGCAGCTGCGCGCCGAGGCCGAGGCCGCCATCGCCGAGATGCGCGCCCAGGCCGAGCGGGACGTCGCCGACCTGCGCGCCCACGCCGAGGCCGCCGCCGAGCGGCTGCGCGGCGAGGCCGAGGAGGCCGGCCGGGCGGCCGGTGCCACCGACGCCGCCGCCCAGCTGGCCAAGGCCGCCAAGACCGCCGAGGAGATGCTCGACCGGGCCGGCCAGGACGCCGAGGCGGCCCGCACCGCGGCCACCACCGAGGCCGACCGGATCCGCGCCGAGGCCGCCGCCGAGGCGGAGCGGCTGCGCGCCCAGGCCGAGGCCGCCGTCGCGGCCGCCCAGAACGCCGCCCTGGACGACGCCGCCGCGATCCGCGAGCGGATCCAGGAGATGCAGGACGAGGCCGCCCGACTGCGCGCGGAGGCCGAGGAGCTGCGTGCCCAGGCCGCCGCCGAGGCGGAGCGGGTGCGCGGCGAGGCCCGCCGGCAGGCGGTGCTGCAGATCGAGGAGTCGGCGAAGACCGCCGAGGAGCTGCTCACCAAGGCCAAGTCCGACGCGGACGAGCTGCGCGGGGGCGCCGCCGCCGAGGTCGAGCGGCTGCGCGAGCAGACCAAGGAGCGGGCCGCCGAGACCCAGGGCCGGGCCGAGCAGACCCTGGAGCGGGCCCGCGCCGAGGCCGCGAAGATCACCGCCACGGCCGAGCAGCAGGGCCAGGACGCGCTCACCGCCGCCAAGGCCGCGGCCGCCGAGAACCGGGCCGCCGCCGAGCGCGACACCGCCGAACTGCGCCGCGAGGCGGGCGAGTTCGACCAGCGGGTGCGCGCCGAGGCGACCGCCGCCGCGGAGGCCGTCCGGACCGACGCGCAGGCCGAGGCGAACGCCGTCCGGGACGCCGCCGTCGCCGACGCGGAGCGGCTGCGCACCGAGACCGACACCGAGCTGGCCCGCGGCCGGGCGGAGGCCGAGGCCGCCGCCGAGGCGCTCCGCGAGGAGAGCCGGCGCGAGCGCGAGGAGGCCGCCGCCGGGCTGCTCCGGGAGCGCGAGGAGACCGCCGAGCAGCTGGCCGCCGCCACCGCGGCGCGCGAGCAGGCCGAGGGCGCCGCGGTCGAGCTGACCGAGCGCACGGCCGCCGAGACGGCCGCCGTCCGCGAGGCCGCCGACGCCCACGCCACCCGGGTCCGGACCGAGGCCGAGGCCGCCGCCGTCGAGCTGACCGAGCGGACCGCCGCCGAAACCGCCGCCGCCCGCGAGGCCGCCGAGACGTACGCCACCGAGCTGCGCGCGGAGACCGAACAGGCCGCCGCCGAACTCACCGAGCGCACGGCCGCCGAGACCACCGCCGCCCGCGAGGCCGCCGAGACCTACGCCACCGAGCTGCGCGCGGAGACCGAACAGGCCGCCGCCCAGCTCACCGAGCAGACCGCCGCCGAAACCGCCGCCACCCGCGAGGCCGCCGAGGCCTACGCCACCGGCCTGCGCGCCGAGGCCGAGCAGGAGCTCGCCGACGCCGAGGCCACCGCCGAACGGCTCGGCGCCGAGGCCGCGGCCGCCGCCAAGGACCTGCGCGAGCGGGCCGCCGCCGAGCGCGCGCTGGCCGACGAGCAGGCCGAGACGGTCCGCGCCGAGGCCGGCCGCGAGCTGTCCGAGGCCCGGGCCACCGCCGACGCGATCCGGGCCGAGGCCGGCGAGGAGCTGGAGCAGGCCCGGCGCGACGGCGAGGAGCTGATCGCCGCCGCGAAGACCGAGGCCGCCGGGCTGATCGAGCTCGCCGACGAGGAGGCCGCCGAGGTCCGCCAGTCGGTGGCCGGCCTGCACGAGACCGCCTCGCAGCAGATCGCCGAGCTGCGGGCCACCGCCGAGCGGGAGGCCGAGGAGGTCCGGGAGCAGGCCGCCCAGGCCGCCGCCGAGCTGCGCGACACCGCCGACCGGGAGACCACCGAGCTGCGGGCGCTGGCCGAGCGGGAGACCACCGAGCAGCGCGACACCGCCGACCGCGAGACCGCCGAACTGCGGGCCCTCGCCGAGCGGGAGACCACCGAGCAGCGCGACACCGCCGACCGCGAGACCGCCGAGCAGCGGGCCCTCGCCGAGCGGGAGACCACCGACCTGCGGACCCGGACCGCCGCCGAGGCGGCCGCCCTGCGCGAGCAGACCGAGCTGGAGCTGGCCGCCGAGCGCGAGGCCGTCGAGGCCGAACTGGCCCACCAGCGCGCCGAGGCGCAGGCCTACGACGAGCAGCTGCGGGCCGACGCCGAGGACGGCCTGCGGGCCGCCCGGGCCGCCGCCGAGCAGCTGCGCGCCGACGCCGAGGCGCAGGGCGCCCGGACGGTCGCGGCCGGCGAGGAGCGGGCCGCCGGCACCGTCGCCGAGGCGGAGGAGTTCGCCGCCGCGCTGCGCGCCGAGGCCGAGGAGTACGCGCACGCCACCCGCACCCTGGCCGACGAGTACGACGCCGCCACCCACGCCCGCGCCGACGCCTACGACGCCGACACCCGGGAGGCCGCCGAGCAGTTCGACAAGGCCACCCGGGACCAGGCCAAGTCCGTCCTGGAGAAGGCCTTCGCGGACGCCGAGGCGCTCGCCGAGGACGCCCAGACCACCGCGCTGGCCACCACCGCCGCCGCCGAGGAGCAGGCCGACGCGATGGTCGCGGCCGCCCGCAAGGAGGCCGACCGGCTGGTCGCGGCCGGCGAGGCCGCCGGGTCGGAGGCGGTCGAGAAGGGCCGCGCCGACGCCGACGCGCTGCTCTCCGAGGCCCGCCGGGACGCCACCGCGATCCGCGAGCGCGCCGAGGAGCTGCGCGAGCGCACCGATGCCGAGGTGGAGGCCCTGCACGAGCGCGCCCGCAAGGAGAACGCGCAGGCCATGAAGTCGGCCGGCGAGCGGGTCGACGCCCTGGTGACGGCCGCGCAGGAACAGCTGACCGAGGCCGAGGAGCAGGCGGTCGCCACCGTCGCCGAGGCCGAGGACCGGGCGGCGGCGCTGGTCGCGGCCGCCGAGGACCGGGCCAACGAGCTGACCTCGGAGGCGTCCGCCGAGGCCAGCAAGGTCCGGCTGTCCGCCGTCCGCAAGGCGGAGGGCCTGCTCAAGGAGGCCGAGACCAAGCTCGCCAACTCCACCGACCGCGCCGAGGCCCTGATCGAGAAGGCCGAGGCCAAGCTGAAGTCCGCGCAGGACGAGGCGGAGGAGCGGCTGGAGTCGGCGGCGTCCGAGGCGGAGAAGCGGCTGCGGGCCGCCGACGAGGCCGCGGACGAGCAGATCGAACTGGCGAAGACGGAGGCCGAGCGGGTGCTCGCCGAGGCGCGGGCCGAGGCGAAGCGGGTCACCGACGAGGGCCGGCGCGAGCTGGACGAACTGGTGCGCCGTCGCAAGGACATCAACACCGAGATCTCCAGGGTGCAGGACGTGCTGTCCGCCCTGGAGGCCTTCGAGGCGCCGTCACCGGTCGCACAGGCAAACGGGGGAAGCAACACCAAGAAGGACGGGGGTGCCAAGGCCGGTGCCGGAGTTGGCTCTCCCCGTTCGGGTGGCAATCGCTCCAAGAGCGCACCACCCGATTGAGCGGACATTGTCCGCGAGACAACGGCATTTCGCCGTCGACACTCCGGTACCGTGTCAGGATTCCCTCAACCACCTCAGCGGTTTGACGACAGGAAGCCCAGAACCCCATGAGCGACAGTCACTCCCCTCACGGCTTCGACCTGGTGCGCCGTGGGTACGAGCGCGCCCAGGTCGACGAGCGGATCACCAAGCTGGTGGCCGACCGTGACAGTGCCTTGACCCGGATCAGCGCCCTCGAGAAGCGCATCGAGGAGCTCCACCTGGAGACCCAGACCGCCCAGGCGGCGGTCGCCGAGTCGGAGCCGTCGTACGCCGGTCTCGGTGCCCGGGTCGAGAAGATCCTGCGGCTCGCCGAGGAGGAGGCCAAGGACCTGCGCGACGAGGCGCACCGCGCCGCCGAGCAGCACCGCGAGCTCGCCGAGGCCGCCGCCCAGCAGGTCCGCACCGAGGCCGAGAACTACGCCAAGGACCGCAAGGCCAAGGCGGAGGACGAGGGGCTGCGGATCGTCGACAAGGCGAAGAGCGACTCCGCCCAGCTGCGCGCCGAGGCCAACAAGGACGCCCAGAACAAGCGCGAGGAGGCGGACGCCCTCTTCGAGGAGACCCGCACCAAGGCCGCCCAGGCCGCGCTGGAGTTCGAGACCAACCTGGCCAAGCGCCGGGAGCAGTCCGAGCGCGACCTCGCCGCCCGCCAGGCCAAGGCCGAGAAGCGGCTGGCCGAGATCGAGCACCGGGCCGAGCAGCTCCGCCTGGAGGCGGAGAAGCTGCGCACCGACGCCGAGCGCCGCGCCCGCCAGACCGTCGAGACGGCCCAGCGCCAGTCCGAGGACATCGTCGCCGACGCCAACGCCAAGGCCGACCGGATCCGCAGCGAATCCGAGCGCGAGCTGGCGGCGCTCACCAACCGCCGCGACAGCATCAACGCCCAGCTGACCAACGTCCGCGAGATGCTGGCGACGCTGACCGGCGCGGCCGTGGCCGCCGCCTCGCTGCCGAACGACGACAGCATGGGCGTGCCCGCCCAGCAGTCGCGCTGACGCCGCAGCCCCGACGGGCCCTCACCCCCCGGCGGGTGAGGGCCCGTTCGCGCTTCCCCAGTGCGGGTACGCGCCGTCCGGCCGCTGGTACCCGCAGCTCAGCTGGTTGCCCTCGTCGTCCGAGACGGTGCCGAACCACGAGGTGCACCAGACCGACACCGAGTCCGGCCAGTACTGCACCTCGAAGGGGTGCCCGGGCCCGTAGTCGCCGTACGAGGTGACGATGAAGGTCTCCCCCGGGCGCATCCAGTAGTCCTCCCCCAGCGGCTCCAGGGTCAGTTCGAGCAGGCCGTCGCCCCGGTTGGTCACCGGCATCCGGCCGGTCACCTCCAGCGCGGAGAAGTCCCAGCCGCCGGTCTCCGCCCGCTCCTCCCTCATCCCGCCGCCACCGCCGCCCGGGCCAGCAGCCGGCGCGCCGCCGCGTTGAACTCCGCCGGCGCCTCGATCGCGCTCAGGTGGCCCACCCCGGGCAGCACCGTCAGCTCGGTGTCCGGCTTGGCCGCCACCATCAGCTCGGCCTCGGCGAGCGGGATCAGGCCGTCCTGCGCGCCCGCCACGACGGCGGTCGGCACCCGGAGCCCGGCGAGCACGTCCAGGGCCTCCGGACGGGCCGCCATGGCCCGCTGCGCCCAGGCGACGGCGGCCGGCGGCGCGACGGCGATCAGGTCCTGCACCCGGTCGACCAGGTGCTGCGTCTGCGGCCCCAGCTGCCCGGCCGCCATCTTCTCGTCCAGCAGCAGCCGGACGCTGTCCCGGGCCAGGACGGCGGCGGCGATCCGCTCCCGGTTGACCCGGGCGGGCTCCTGGTCGGCGGTGGCCTTGGTGTTGGCCAGCAGCAGACCGGCCAGCCGGTCCGGGTGGCGGCGGGCGAAGGCGAGCGCCACGTAGCCGCCCATCGAGAGGCCGCCGAGCACCACCCGGTCCAGGCCGGCCGCGTCCAGCAGCAGGGCGACGTCGTCGGCGACCGCGTCCAGCGAGGGCTCGTCGGAGCCCAGCTCGGTGCCGCCGAAGCCGCGCTGGTCGGGGGCGATCACCCGGGCCTCGTCCCCGGTCGTCCCGGGCAGCTCGTCCAGTTGGGCGGACCACATGGCGGCGTTGAGCGGAAAGGAGTGCAACAGCACGAGGGGAGTTCCGGTACCGCTCTCGCGGACCGACACTGCGGAGGGGAGCTGGGTCATGGGCCCACCGTATTCCGGTGCGCCCGGCGGGCCCACTCAGCGGGCCACCTTGTCCGCTTTGTCATAGCCTGACGGAGAGTAAGGGAGCGCTGATGATCGAGCTGCACGACCTGACCAAACGTTACGGCAGCACGCTGGCCGTGGACCGGCTGAGCTTCCAGGTCCCCCAGGGCGTGGTGACCGGCTTCCTCGGGCCCAACGGCGCCGGCAAGTCCACCACGATGCGCATGATCCTCGACCTCGACCGGCCCACCGCCGGTCGCGTCACCATCGACGGCAAGAGATACGGGCAGCTCAGCGAGCCGCTCAAGTACATCGGCGCGCTGCTGGAGGCCAAGGCCGTCCACCCCGGGCGCACCGCCCGCGACCACCTGCTCTGGCTCGCCCAGAGCAACCGCGTCCCCGAGCGCCGGGTGGACGAGGTGCTCGCCCTGGTCGGCCTCACCCCGGTCGCCCGCAAGCGCGCCCGGGGCTTCTCGCTCGGCATGGGCCAGCGCCTCGGCATCGCCTCCGCCCTGCTCGGCGACCCCGAGATCGTCATGTTCGACGAGCCGGTCAACGGACTCGACCCGGAGGGCATCCTCTGGATCCGCAATCTGATGAAGCGGCTCGCCGCCGAGGGCCGGACCGTCTTCGTCTCCTCCCACCTGATGAGCGAGATGGCCGTCACCGCCGACCACCTGGTGGTCATCGGCCGGGGCCGGCTGCTCGCCGACCTGCCGATGGCCGAATTCATCCGCCGCAACTCCCGCTCCGCCGTCCGGCTGCGCACCCCGCACCCCGAACGGCTGCTCGACGTGCTGACCGCCGCCGGACTGCGCCACGAGCCCGGCCCGGACGGCTCGTACGAGGTGGTCGACGGCGACCTCGCCGCGCTCGGCGACCTGGCCGCCGCCCACGGCGTGGTGCTGCACGAACTCAGCCCGCAGCAGGCCTCGCTGGAGGAGGCGTTCATGCAGATGACGGCCGACTCGGTCGAGTACCACGCCGGGGACGGCCCGGGCCGCGACGCGGCCGGCGCGCCCGGCGTCTGGGGCGCCACCTGGCAGGGCGGCGCGGCGCAGCAGCAGCGGCCGCCGCAGCCGCCGGCCGGCCACACGACGGAGGAGAACTGAGATGGCGTCCTTCCCCGCGGTCCTGCGCTCCGAGTGGACCAAGATCCGCAGCGTCCGCTCGACGGTCTGGACGCTCGCGCTGACCTTCGTGGTCACCGTCCTGGTGGGCGGCCTGCTGTCCCTGCTCACCCGCAGCAACTTCGACGAGTTCCACAAGGAGGGCACCCCGTTCGACGCCACCGGCACCGCCTTCTCCGGCATCCTGCTCGGCGAACTGGCGATCATCGTCTTCGGGGTGCTGGCGATCGGCAACGAGTACAGCAGCGGGATGATCCGGGTCAGCCTGGCCGCCGTCCCGCAGCGCGGCACCCTGCTCACCGGCAAGGCGGTGGTGCTCGGCGCGCTCGCCCTCGCCGTCTCGCTGGTGACCGCGTTCGTCGCCTTCTTCGTCGGCCAGGCGATCCTCGGCTCCCACTCCACCGGCCTGGGCGAACCGGACGTGCTGCGGGCGGTGTTCGGCGCCGCGCTCTACCTCACCATGCTCTGCCTGTTCTCGGCCGGCGTCACCACGATGCTGCACAACCAGACCCTGGC
The DNA here is from genome assembly GCF_040683335.1 of Kitasatospora sp. NPDC093806. Classification (NCBI taxonomy): domain Bacteria; kingdom Bacillati; phylum Actinomycetota; class Actinomycetes; order Kitasatosporales; family Streptomycetaceae; genus Kitasatospora; species Kitasatospora sp. NPDC093806. Next base: position 59,373 of record NZ_JBFBDO010000011.1, on the reverse strand, counting down.
GCTGGGCGTGCTGGTGCCGTTCTTCTTCCTGCTCTCGCCGATCCTCTCGGCGGTCCCGGGCGCCAGGACCGTGGCCCGCTACTTCCCCGACTACGCGGGCTCCCGGATGCTGCTGGTCTACCAGGAGCACAGCCAGCCGTACGGGCCGTGGGCCGGCTTCTTCCTCTGCCTGGCCTGGACGGTGGCCGCGCTGGCCGGCGGCGCGCTGGTGCTGAAGAACCGCGACGCCTGACCCGCCCGTGGGGGATCAGCGGGGGATCAGTACCGGGGAGCGCCGCGGCCGCGCAGCAGGTTCGAGGCCCGGCGCTCCCGCGCGCCCCAGCAGGCCCGGTGCCAGTGCCGGCGGTCCTCCACCCCCGCGCCGTGCATCGGCCAGGCCACCACGTGGCCGACCCCGGGCGGGATCTCCTGGTCGCAGCCCGGGCAGCGGTAGTGGCGGCCGGCCGTCCCGGCCACCGTCTGGACGACCCAGTCGTCGCCCTGGTAGTTCTCGGTCCGGCGCATCGAACCGCCCAGCGGGGCGGGCTGCTCCGCCCGGTCACTGTCGGCGGCGCTCTTGATCCGGTTGCGTCGGGGCGACACGGCGGGCTACCTCTCTGCGGGACTGCGGAAACCGTTCCAGCCTACGGCCGGCCGCCGCCCGACCGGGCCACTATCACGGCATCGGGCGATGATCCGGTGTTTCCCCGGAGATCCACCCGTTCTTCTGCGAAATTGGTGTTCCGGCGTGCCATTGGCACATGACATCGGCTACTCACGAGGGGACAGGCGGGGCCCGCAAACCCTGCGCGCACCCGAGGAGGCCCTCAGAATGACCAGAACCAGCGCCCGTGCCGAGACCCGCCGGCCCGTCGGGGTCCGCCCGCCGGCCCCCGGCCCGGCGCTGACCGCCGGCACCGTCACGGCCGTCGCCGGCACCCCGCTGCCGACCGCCCAGCGGGCCGCCACCGCCACCGCGGACACCGCGCCGGTCCGGGTGGGCGCGTTCATGCTCTCCGCGCAGTTCCCCGGCCAGACCCACGGCGAGGCGCTCGACCGGACCGTCCGCGCCGCCGTCGCGGCCGAACACGCGGGCCTGGACAGCGTCTGGCTGGCCGAGCACCACTTCGTGCCGTACGGGGTCTGCCCGAACGCCGCCACCCTCGCCGCGCTGCTGCTCGGCCGGACCCGGCGGATCGGCATCGGGACGGCGGTCAGCGTGCTCTCCACCGTCCACCCGGTGGCGCTCGGCGAACAGGCCGCACTGCTCCACCTCACCTCCGACGGACGCTTCACGCTCGGGGTCGGGCGCGGCGGGCCCTGGATCGACCTGGAGGTCTTCGGCAGCGGCGTGGACGCCTTCGAGCAGGGCTTCCCGGAACGGCTCGACCTGCTGCTGCGCTGGCTGCGCGGCTCCCGGGTGGGCGCGGCCGGCCCGCAGTTCAGCTTCCCCGAGGTGGCCGTGGTGCCCCGGGCCACCGAACCGCCGCGCCGCCCCGACCTCGGCAGCTGGCTCGGCCTCGACGACCGGACCGGGCTGCTGCGCTTCCCCCGGCAGCGCCAGGACCTCGACGGCCCGGGCGAGGAGCTCGGCAGCACCGGCCGCCCGCTGGCCGGACCGCCGGTGGTGGTCGCCTGCACCTCGCCCGACGGGGTGCGCACCGCCGCCGAGCGCGGGCTGCCGATGCTGCTCGGGATGCACTCCGGCGACGAGGACAAGCTGCGGATGCTGGAGCTGTATCGTTCCGCCTGGCTGGCCGCCGGACGCGGCGAGGAGCAGCTGCGGCGGGTCACCCGGCAGCACGTCGCGGCCGGCGTGGCCCAGGTGGACGACCGCACCTCGGCGGCCCGGGCCACCCTGCTGCGGGCGATGCCCGGCTGGTTCGAGTTCGGGCTCGGCGCGCACCGCACGGTGGACGGCCGGGAACGCAAGATGCGCGACCCGCGGCAGTACACCGAGCTGCTCTGCGACCTGCACGCGGTCGGCACGCCGAAGCAGTGCGCGGACCGGCTGCTGGCCACCGCCGAACGGACCGGCATCCGCCGCTTCGCCCTCCTCGCCGAGGGCAGCGGCGACCGCGAGGCCACCCTGCACAACATCGCCCGCCTCGGCTCCGAGGTCCTCCCCCAGCTGACCTGAGGACTCCCAACGGCCCGGGCCGCCCGTCCCTTGTGGGGACTGGCGGCCCGGTGGCGGTCCTGCTCAGCAGTCGCGCAGTTCCTCGGACTGGTTGAGCAGCTGCTCGCGGACCGAGGTGAAGCGGTCGTACCGCTTCTTGTTGGCGGAGGACGGCAGGAACACCGCCACCCGGTGACAGTTCTGGAAGGCCAGCTGCACGCCGAAGTGCCGCTGCAGGGCCCCCCGGATGGCGTCGCTGGCGAGCGCCCGCAGGAGCTGGCCGCGGGCCTCCTCGGTGGGCGGCGGCACCTGGTTGTCGGCGAAGTCGGTGCCGTCGACCTTCGCCTGCGCGACCAGCGAGCTGATCAGGTCCCAGGCGTACGGCAGCGAGACGCGGACGCAGTCGACGAACTCCCGCTCGTCGACCTCGTCCCGCGCGGCCTTCTCCAGCAGGGCCGGTGAGACGTCGAGCGACATGGATTCTCCTCTCGCGGTCCACCCGTGCGGCGCGCGGGTGGTGGTGCGTGGTCCAAGTCCAAGCTGAGGGTGAGGGTGGCGGCGCGCGTGGTGTCCGGAACACCGCCGGGCGACCCGTCGACAGGACGTGGCCGGGGGGCGCGACCGCTCAGAACAGCGTGGCAGTCGACGACGGGCCCGTCCGGTGATTCCGGTGGATTGCTCCGGGAATACGCCCCGGTGCACCAGATTGGCCGGATCCTGTCGGATCGTTCATCTGAAGTCTCCATCCCCGTTGACAGCGCTCCCGCAAGCGCTCAGTCACACACCGTAGCTGCCTATGGTGGTGGCCGCCAGGGTGCCGACAGGCTTTCGCGGGATCGCCGGGCATCCATGTTCGCGGGGTTCGCGGATTCTTCACCCGGTCGTCGCGGAATCGCATCAACTGGCCCCGGTGGGCTAGCGTGGTCGACCGTGCGTCTCGTAATTGCCCGCTGCTCAGTCGACTATGCCGGTCGGCTCTCCGCCCATCTGCCCTCCGCCACCAGGCTCATCCTGGTCAAGGCCGACGGCAGCGTCAGCATCCACGCCGACGACCGCGCCTACAAGCCGCTCAACTGGATGTCCCCGCCGTGCGTCCTCAAGGAGGCCGACGGGGTCTGGACGGTGGAGAACAAGGCCGGCGAGAAGCTCATCATCACGCTGGAGGAGGTGCTGCACGACTCCTCGCACGAACTCGGGGTGGACCCGGGTCTGATCAAGGACGGCGTCGAGGCGCACCTCCAGGAGCTGCTCGCGGACCGGATGGAGGTGCTCGGGGCCGGCTGGTCGCTGATCCGCCGTGAGTACATGACCGCCATCGGCCCGGTGGACATCCTCTGCCGCGACGCGGACGGCGCGACGGTCGCCGTCGAGATCAAGCGGCGCGGCGAGATCGACGGCGTCGAGCAGCTCACCCGCTACCTGGAGCTGCTCAACCGGGACCCGCTGCTGGCCCCGGTGAAGGGCGTCTTCGCCGCGCAGGAGATCAAGCCGCAGGCCCGGGTGCTGGCCACCGACCGCGGTATCGGCTGCGTGGTCCTGGACTACGACGAGCTGCGCGGCATCGACGACGACAAGCTGAAGCTGTTCTGACCACTCAGCCAGTGCCACTCGGCGACGGAGACGTCGCGGACGCCGTCGGACTCCCCGGGTCCGACGGCGTCGTCGTCGCCGGGTCCGGGGCCGTGGGCGTGGCCGGGGCGGACGACGGTGGCGGTGGCGGCGGCACCGGGGAGGGCTCGGTGGCCGGCGGGGTCTGACCGCCCCCTCCCCCGGTGTTCGGCGGGGGCGGCGGTGGCTGAGTCGGGGCCGGCGGCGGCGCGGGCGCGCCGGTACCGCTCTCCCCCGGGCCGGGCGAGCGGCTCGGCCGCTTCGACGCCGAGGCCGACGGCGTCCGCGAGGCCTTGGCGGTGCCGCTCGGAGCGGGCTCGTCCGCCGGCTCCTCGGGCCCCGACGGCGCCGACGACCCGGACGACCCGGACGACCCGGACGGCGCCGACGGCGTGGCGGGCACGGCCGGCGACCCGGCGGCCTCCCCGGACGGCACCGCGGCGGGCGAGGCGGAGCCGGTGGCCGTCGGCCGCGGACTGACGGCCCGCGGCGAGCCGCCCGCCTCGGGCAGCGTGGTGGCGTCGTCGCTGCTGCTGTGCGGGTCGGTGCCCTTCTCCTCGCCGCCGACGGCCATCCCGACCGCGGTGCCGAGCACGCCGAGCGCGAGGACGGCCGCCGAGGCGGCGATCACGGTGCGCCGGGCGCGGCCCGGCCCGTCGCCGGCGGTGGCCTTGAACCGCAGCGGCACCCGGGCGATGGCCCGGATGACGGGCCGCCGGGCCGCCGCCGGACCACCGGCCGCGGCGGGCGCCAGCTGCCGGCCCTCGGCCCGCAGCAGGTCGAGCATCCGGCGCGCGCCGGCCGCCCCGCGCGGCTCGCCGAGGGCGGCCCGCAGCGCCAGCGCCGCCTCCAACTCGGCGACGGCCCGCCCGGGTTCGTGGACGCAGATGGCGTGGACGCCCAGCTCGTGGCGGAACCAGGCCTCGTCGGCCCGCGCGCCGGTCCGCCGGGCGGCCTCCAGGCCGAGCTGCAGGGCCCGTTCCCAGGCCCCCCAGCGCAGCGCCAGGGCCAGGGCCGGCGCCGCCGCCCGGGCGAGCCGCAGCACCGCGTCGTGCCGCCCGGCGGCCCGGTCGGCGAGCAGGACGCCGACCACCACCTCGGCCTCGGCGGCGATCTGCGGCAGCGAGACCGAGGAGTGCCCGACCCACCAGGCGAAGTGCTGGGCGGCGCCGTCGACGCTGTCGCGGGCCGGCCAGTGCGGGGCGAGCAGTTCCAGCGCCCCGGCGGTCAGCCGGTGGTGGCCGCCGATGGAGACGGCGAGCCCGGCGTCGGCGAGTTCGGCGAGCGCGCTCTCGCCGTGGCCGACGTCGATCAGCGCGGGCAGGTGCGGGGCGGTGGGGCACTCGCCGCCGAGCGCCACGGCGAGCCGCAGCACGGCCTGCGCGGTCTCCCCGAGCCCCGCGGCGAGCCGGACGGCGGGCAGGGTGGACTCGGCGACCGAGGGCAGCGGCACGGTGGCGCGCAGGGCGGCCTCGCGGACCGCCGGGTCGGGGTCGTGGACGGGCTCCCGGACGGCTCCGAAGACGTCCATCCGGTCCTCCTCGGCGGCGACCAGCGCGTCCACCGCGACGTCCCGCTGCCGCAGCAGCGCGGCCGCCTGGACGAACCGCAGCGGCAGCCCCTCGGACTCGAACCAGAGGTCCACCGCCCAGGCCTTCTCGGCGGCGTCCAGGGCCCGCCCGGCGAGCCGCGCGGCGAGCGCCAGGCAGGCGGGCCGGGAGAGGCCGGCGACCAGGTGGTCCCGGAGCCGGGAGTCCGGCGTCAGCATCGGGCTGTCGGGGGCGACCGAGATCAGGAAGGCGCAGTCCGGGGCGGTGGCGAGCAGCTGTTCGAGCTCGGGGCCGACCGGCTCGGCCTCGTCGATGACGACGACCGCGTGGACCCGGGCGAGGTGCTCGGCGAGCTGCCCGGGGTCGGGGCGGAAGCCGGGAGCGTGGTGGGTCGCGGCGAAGAGGTCCTGGAGCAGGTCGGCGGCGGTGCGGCGGTGGCCGCAGAGCTGGACGACGCCGCCGGGGGCGAGGTCGCCGGCCGCCTCGGCGACGGCCGACAGCAGGGCGCTGCGGCCGGAGCCGGCCTGGCCGACCAGGCGGACCGAGCGGCCCTCGGCGAGCAGGGCGAGCAGCTGGGCGACGTCGGCCTCGCGGTCGAGCAGCGGCAGGTCGGCGGGGCCGGCACCGAGGGCGAGCGGGCCGACCTGGCGGCCGGCGCCGCCGGCCGGGCCGCGGGCGGGCAGGCTGCGCTCGGTCCGGCGGGGGCGCGGGCGCCACTCCTCGGGGCAGGGGCGCACCTCGGAGCCCTCGGGGGCGCCGACCGTCACCAGCAGTCCGCCGGAGACCAGTTCACCGCTCCGGATGCGTACGGACTCCGGCCGGAAGTCACCGGTTGGCTGTCCCACGTTCTGCTCCGCCCCGCGCTAGCGCCGTCGACTCGGGTGGCGGCCGCTCTCCCCGGCCCGCCTCCTGACGCCAGACTCTCGCACATCCGTGCCCGGGCGCGCAGCGGGCTGCGCGGACCGTTTCCCGCGGGCGGCGGGGGCCGGGGTCAGAGGGCCGGCAGGGTGGCGCCGCGCGGCTCGGCGGCCACGCCCTCGACGGCGAGGATCCGGTGCAGCCGGGTGGCCACCAGGAGGCGCTGGAGCTGGGCCGGGACGGAGCGGAGCACCAGTCGGCGGCCGATCCGGCCGGCCCGGCGGTGGGTGCCCATGATCACGCCGAGACCGGTGGCGTCCCAGAACTCCAGCCGGGCGAGGTCGATCACGAGGTCGCCGAGGCCGCCGTCGACGGCCTGGTGCAGCCGGGCCCGCGCGTCGGCGGCGGTGCGCACGTCGAGGCGGCCTTCGAGGGCCAGCGCCGTGTGGTCGCCGGTGATGCGCATGCTCTCCTCCTCCGCGGGGTCGGGCGCGTCCGGGTACGGGGGTTCCCGGGACGGGGTGTCGGTGTCGGTCGGCGATCCCGGTGGACCGGGCTCGGATGTCGGTGATCGTCGGGTGTCGGTGATCGAGGTGATCGTCGCGATCGATGTCGTGTCGATGCGGGCGGGCCTGCGGCCCCACGCCCGGCCCCGGCCGGAATGCCGGGTTCCCCCTCATCTGACGGCGATCCAGCGCCCTGGGTTGCTGGTTCCGGCCAGATCTGAAGCAACTTCACTCGTCCGAGGGAATATACGCAGGAACCGTCCATACCTACGCTCGATTACCGCCCAAATCACCCGTCTGCGGCACCCGGCGTGAGGAAACTCACCAGCCCCGGCAGCACGGGCCGCGCGGTCCCTGGACCGCGCGGCCCGCCCGTTCAGCCGCGTCCGGTCACTTGCCCGGGTACGGGTAGAAGCCGCGGCCGCTCTTGCGGCCCAGGTCGCCCGCGGTGACCATGCGCGCCATGATCTCCGGGGCGGCGAACTTCTCGTCCTGGGTCTCCTCGTAGATGTTCCGCGCGGCGTGCAGCAGGATGTCCACGCCGGTCAGGTCGGCGGTCTCCAGCGGGCCCATCGGGTGGCCGAAGCCGAGCCGGCAGGCGGTGTCGATGTCCTCGGCGGTGGCGACGCCCGACTCGTAGAGCTTGGCGGCCTCGACGACCAGCGCGGTGATCAGGCGGGTGGTGACGAAGCCGGCCACGTCGCGGTTGACCACCACGACCTCCTTGCCGACGCCCTCGGCGAAGGCCCGGGCGGCGGCCAGCGTCTCGTCGCTGGTCTTGTAGCCGCGGACCAGCTCGACCAGCTTCATCAGCGGCACCGGCGAGAAGAAGTGCACGCCGACGACCGACTCGGGGCGCGCGGTGGCGGCGGCGATCCGGGTGATCGGGATGGCGGAGGTGTTGGAGGCGAGCACCGCGCCGTCCTTGGCGAGCTTGTCGAGCTCCTTGAAGACGCCCTCCTTGACGTCCAGCCGCTCGAACACCGCCTCGACCACCAGGTCGGCCTCGGCGACCGCGCCCAGGTCGGTGGTGGTGGTGATCCGGGCGAGCGCCGCGGCGGCGTCCTCGGCGGTCATCCGCCCCTTGGCGACGAACTTGTCGTACGAGGCGCGGATGCCGTCGAGGCCGCGCCGCAGCGCCTCCTCGGTGACGTCGCGCAGGACCACGGGGTGCCCGGCCTGGGCGGAGACCTGGGCGATACCGGCGCCCATCAGGCCGGCACCGATCACGGCGATCTGCTTGCTGGACGCACTGCTCATGGCTTGGTCTCCCGACGCCGTCGTCGCCCGGGTGGGCGGGCCCTGAAGGCGGCTCAAGGCAGGGGTCACCCACCGAGCCGCATCACTCATGGGCCGGACTTTAGTGCCCAAACGGTGCTCGTGGTGGCGTCCGGGAGTGTGATCTGCGACCGACCTGAGCAGGTGAGAAGGTCAGCTGATCAGATCAGTGGGATCGGTCGGATCATCAGCCCCGGGTCTCAGATCATCAACCCCAGGTCCTGGGCGAGGATCGCCGCCTGCACCCGGCTGCGCAGCCGCAGCTTCGCCAGGATCCGGCTGACGTGCGTCTTGGTGGTCGCCTCCGCCATCTCCAGCCGGCCGGCGATCTCACCGTTCGACATCCCGGCGCCGATGCAGGCGAGCACCTCCCGTTCGCGCGGGGTCAGTTCCGCCAGCGCCGCCTTGGCCTCCGACCCCACCGGCCGCTCCGGACGGGCGAAGGTGCCGATCAGCCGCCGGGTCACCGAGGGCGCCAGCATGCCGTCCCCGCGGGCCACCGTGCGGATCCCCTCGACCAGGGTGTCCGCCTCCAGGTCCTTCAGCAGGAACCCGGCCGCGCCGGCCCGCAGCGCGCCGTAGACGTACTCGTCCAGGTCGAAGGTGGTCAGCACGAGCACCTGGCCGGCGCCCGCCGCCACCACCTCGCGGGTCGCCGAGACCCCGTCCAGCCGCGGCATCTGCACGTCCATCAGGACCACGTCCGGCCGCAGCTCCAGCGCCAGCCGGACGGCCTCCTCGCCGTCCGCGGCCTGCCCGACCACCTCCAGGTCCGGCTCGGCCCGCAGGATCATCACCAGCGCCGCCCGGACCGCCGCCTGGTCCTCCGCGACCAGCACCCGGATCGTCATGCCCGTCCCGCCCCTTCCTCCGTCACCAGCTCGCGCGGCAGCACCGCGCGGACGCTCCAGCACTCGCCCTCCGGGCCGGCCGTGAAGCTGCCGCCCAGCAGCGAGGCGCGCTCCGCCATGCCCACCAGCCCGGCCCGGGCGCCCGGCAGCGACTGCCCCGCGCCGCGCCGGAACGGGCTGTCCACCGTGATCCGCAGCTCCTCCGGACGGAACTCCAGCAGCACCCGCACCCCGCCCGGACCGGCGTGCTTGAGCGCGTTGGTCAGCGACTCCTGCACGATCCGGTACGCGGCCAGCTCCACCGGCACCGGCAGTTCGCCGCGCTCGCCCCGCTCGGCCAGCTCGAAGTCCAGCCCGACGCCCCGCCCGGCGGCCCGCGCCTTGGCGAGCAGCGCGTCCACCGCCGCGAGGTCGGGCGCGGCGTAGGACTCGTCGGCCTCGCCACCGCCACTGTCGCGCAGCAGCCCGATGATGCGGCGCATTTCGGCCAATCCCTGGACGCTGTTCTCCCGGATCACGCCGAGCACCTCCAGCACCGGGTCCTCGGTCGAGCGCCCCTGACGCCGGGCCAGCGACTGCGCGCCGGTCGCGTGGATCGCGATCGCCGACAGGTGGTTGGCCACCACGTCGTGCAACTCGCGCGCCATCCGGGACCGTTCGGCGACCACCGCCTCGCGCCGGTCCATCTCCGAGAGCAGCGCGGTCTGTTCGGCCCGCAGCCGCTCGGTCTCCGCCGCCTCCCGGTGCTTGCGCACGATGTCGCCGGTCCACAGCGGGCCGAGGAAGATCAGGGTGGTCACCACGACCACCGCGACGGCGGTCGCCGAATCGCTGTAGACGAAGGTCAGGGTGGTCAGCACGATCACCGAGGCGGTGCCGGTGACGTGCAGGATCGGCGACATCCGGCGCTTGCCGTAGACCACCGCCGCGTAGAGCAGGTCGGTGTACATCATGGTGGTCGCCAGCAGCGCGCCGGTGAAGATGCTCCCCGCGAAGACCAGCCCGCCGAGCGTCGCGATCAGGATCGGCCGGGTCCGCCGGACCAGCTCCAGCGCGGCCATCGCGAACAGCGCCGGGAGCACCTGCCAGCGCGGGACGGCGGAGGAGTGGTCGTACACCCGGAAGGCCATCAGCAGCAGTCCGCCGAGCAGGCCGAAGACGGCGATCGCGCCGTCGACCTGCCGCGGGCTGAGGTTGGGTCTGCGCACGACCCCATCAGATCATCCCGGTCGGCCGCCCGGCTCCGGTCCGGGGAGGAGCCCCGGTACATCGAAAGGTGCAGCACGCGTTCGGCTCCGCGGACGACGCGCGCGCGAGGCCGCGCGGGAGAGCCTGGAGGAACCACCGCACAACCCGGACCGGGGGTCCCCCATGATCGTCACCTTCATCGCCGCCGCCGAGGTTGCCTTCTGGGTGGTGCTCGGGCTCGGCCTGGCCGCCCGGTACCTGCTGCGCTGGCGCACGGCGAGCACCGTCCTGCTGGTCGGACTGCCCGTGCTCGACCTGGTGCTTTTCCTGCTCACCCTGTTCGACCTGCGCGGCGGCGCCACCGCCTCCTGGACGCACGCGCTCGCCGCGAGCTACCTCGGCTTCTCGGTCGGCTACGGCCCCTCCGTGGTCCGCTGGGCCGACGCCCGCTTCCTGCACCGCTTCGCCGGCGGGCCGAAGCCGCAGCCCGCGCCGAAGTACGGCCGCGAGCGGACCCGCTACGAGTGGCAGGTCTGCCGGCGCACGGTGACCTCGGCGGCGATCACGATCACCCTGATCACCGCGCTGAAGGTGTTCACCGACGCCCCCGGCACCGAGGTGTTCGACCAGTGGTACTGGAAGCTGGGCCTGGCGGCGGTGATCAACACCATCGTCGCGGGCTGCTACTCCCTCTGGCCGAAGCAGCCCCCGGCCGACGTCACGGGGAAGGGCTGACTCAGCGGTTCTCGCCCGGCACCCAGAGCACGTCGCCGCGCTCCTTGTTGGCCGCGCGGGCCAGGATGAACAGCAGGTCCGACAGCCGGTTGAGGTACTTGGCGGTCAGCGGGTTGACGCTCTCGCCGTGCTCGTCGATCGCCGCCCAGGTGGCCCGCTCGGCCCGCCGCACCACCGTGCAGGCCAGGTGCAGGTGGGCGGCGCCGGGGGTGCCGCCGGGCAGGATGAAGCTGCGGAGCTTCTCCAGCGACTCCAGGTAGTGGTCGCAGTCCGCCTCCAGCTTGTCGATGTAGGACTGCAGGACCCGCAGCGGCGGGTACTTCGGGTCCTCCACCACCGGGGTGGCCAGATCGGCGCCGACGTCGAAGAGGTCGTTCTGCACCCGGGTCAGCACGGTGACCACGTCCTCGGGCAGCGCGCCGGCCGCGATCGCCACGCCGATCGCGGCGTTCGCCTCGTTGGCGTCCGCGTACGCGACCAGGCGCGGGTCGGTCTTGGTCGTGCGGCTCATGTCGCCCAGCGCGGTGGTGCCGTCGTCGCCGGTACGGGTGTAGATGCGCGTCAGATTGACCATGCGGCCAGACTAACCGGACCGGTTAGGCCGCGTTAACCCCCGTCGACCCCGCTATGCGACGTTGACCCTCCCCCAGCCTCCGGCCGGGGGGACCCCCATCCGAGGCTCTCGTCGCTACGCGACGTTGACCCTCTGCCCGGGCGGGGCGGCCTCCAGCCAGGCGAGGAAGCCGGTGAGCGCGTCCTCGCTCATCGCCAGCTCCAGCGGCGCGCCGTTGTGCAGGCAGCGCAGCACCACCGAGCCGGAGAGCAGGGCCAGCTCCTCCTGCCCCTCCGGGTAGCGCCGGCCGAGGACCTCGATCTCCCGGCGCGGCAGCACCTTGCGCGGCCGCGGCGCGTAGGAGAAGACCCGGAACCACTCGATGGAGTCACCGCTGTACCGACCGATACCAAAAACCCACCCCTTGCCGTCGGTCTGGGGGACCGGGGCCGAGGTGGGTTTGCCGTTCTCGTCGAGGTCGGGCTGCGTCGAGGCGTCGGCGGGCATTTTGAGCCGGTAACTGCAGTCGAACGTGCCGCCGACCCGCTGGATCACCCGGCGCCGTACCGCGAACGCGACCAGCCCGATCACACCGAGCGCCACGACCGCCGCACACACCACAAGGGCGAGGACCATGCTCACCTACCTCCTCGCTACCCGCGTTCCCCGTTTCGGTCGTATCAGGCCCGACCGCGTTGACCTACCAACTGAGACGACAGTCCCGGGGTCACGCTCGCGCGTCCCCGGGACCGTCGGTCGACCCCGCGCAGGCGGGGTCGGGTGCACTCAGGCGTGGGCCTTGAGGCCGCGCGCCGCGAACAGCCGCACCTCGGCGCGACGCTCGGCGTGCGCGTCCAGGTCCGACTTGGCCTGCTCCAGAGCGCGCTCGGCGCGCGCGACGTCGATCTCGTCCGCCAGCTCGGCGATCTCCGCGAGCAGAGAAAGCTTGTTGTCGGCGAAGGAGATGAAGCCGCCGTGCACCGCGGCGATCACGGTGCCGCCGTCCGTGGTGCGGATGGTGACCGGACCGGTCTCCAGCACGCTCAGCACCGGGGTGTGACCCGGCATGATGCCGGTGTCGCCGGAGGCCGTACGGGCGACGACGATGGTGGCCGCACCGGACCACACCTTGCGGTCGGCTGCGACCAGCTCGACGTGCAGCTCAGCCAACGTGGGCTCCTAGGCTCATGCAACGCCCGATTACTCGGGAGTTTCGGTAAGAATAACGGGCCCGCGCCCCCGGCATGAAACCGGCGGCACGGATTTGACCGGAATCACAGCCGGTGCGACGCGAGGGGTGGGTCCCAGGGCTGGGGCCCACCCCTCGCGGTCACGCTCGGCTGCTACCGGCCGCGATTACTTCTTCGCCAGCTCGGCGGCGTTGCGCTCGAGGTCCTCGATGCCACCGCACATGAAGAAGGCCTGCTCCGGAACGGAGTCGTACTTGCCGTCCGCGATCGAGTTGAAGGCCTCGATGGTCTCGGACAGCGGCACGGTCGAACCCTCGACACCGGTGAACTGCTTCGCCACGTAGGTGTTCTGCGAGAGGAAGCGCTCGATGCGACGGGCACGGTGGACCGTGATCTTGTCCTCCTCCGACAGCTCGTCCATACCGAGGATGGCGATGATGTCCTGGAGGTCCTTGTACTTCTGCAGGATCCCCTTGATACGGACGGCCGTGTCGTAGTGGGTCTGCGCGATGTACCGCGGGTCGAGGATGCGGGACGTGGAGTCCAGCGGGTCGACGGCCGGGTAGATGCCCTTCTCCGAGATCGGGCGCGACAGAACGGTCGTCGCGTCCAGGTGGGCGAAGGTGGTGGCCGGGGCCGGGTCGGTCAGGTCGTCCGCGGGGACGTAGATCGCCTGCATCGAGGTGATCGAGTGACCGCGGGTCGAGGTGATGCGCTCCTGCAGGAGGCCCATCTCGTCGGCCAGGTTCGGCTGGTAGCCCACCGCGGAGGGCATGCGGCCGAGCAGGGTCGACACCTCGGAACCGGCCTGGGTGAACCGGAAGATGTTGTCGATGAAGAGGAGCACGTCCTGCTTCTCGACGTCACGGAAGTACTCCGCCATGGTCAGCGCGGAGAGCGCGACCCGCAGACGGGTGCCCGGCGGCTCGTCCATCTGGCCGAAGACCAGCGCGGTCTTGTCCAGAACGCCCGAGTCGACCATCTCGTGGATGAGGTCGTTGCCCTCACGGGTACGCTCGCCGACGCCGGCGAAGACCGACACACCACCGAAGTTCTCGGCGACGCGGTAGATCATCTCCTGGATCAGAACGGTCTTGCCGACACCGGCACCACCGAACAGACCGATCTTGCCACCGGTGACGTACGGGGTGAGCAGGTCGATGACCTTGATGCCGGTCTCGAACATCTCGGTCTTGGACTCGAGGTCCTTGAAGTCCGGCGCCTTGCGGTGGATCGGCCAGCGGACCTCGACCTGGGACTCGAACTCCGCCTTGTCGACGTTCAGCACCTCACCGAGGGCGTTGAACACCTTGCCCTTGGTGATCTGGCCGACCGGCACCGAGATGGCGGTACCGGTGTCGGAGACCTGCGCGCCGCGGACCAGGCCGTCGGTCGGCTGCATCGAGATGCCGCGGACCAGGCCGTCGCCGAGGTGCTGGGCGACCTCGAGGGTCAGGGTCTTCTTGCCCGTGCCGTCGGGGTTGTCCACCTCGACGTGCAGGGCGTTGAACATGTCCGGAATCGCGTCGACGGGGAACTCCACGTCGACGACCGGGCCGATGACCCGCGCGACGCGGCCCGTCGCCGTGGTCGGCTCAACAGTGGTGGTCATTCTCATTCGCTCCCGCGGCTCGCGTCAGCAAGCGCGTTGGCGCCACCGACGATCTCGCTGATTTCCTGGGTGATCTCGGCCTGACGGGCCGAGTTGGCAAGCCGCGTGAGCGACTTGATGAGCTCGCCGGCGTTGTCCGTCGCGCTCTTCATCGCGCGGCGGCGGGCGGCGTGCTCGGAAGCGGCCGACTGCAGCAGCGCGTTGTAGATCCGGCTCTCCACGTACCGCGGCAGGAGCGCGTCGAGGACGCCCTCCGCCGACGGCTCGAAGTCGTAGAGCGGGAAGATCTCGGTCTTGGCCGACGACTCGTCGCTGAGCTGGACCTCGTCGAGCTTCAGCGGCAGCAGCCGCGCCTCGACGGCGGTCTGGGTCAGCATCGACTCGAAGCGGGTCGAGATCACGTGGACCTCGTCCACGCCGCCGGTCTCGGCCGTGAAGGCCTCGATCAGCGCCGCCGAGACGGCCTTGGCGTCGCCGTAGGTCGGCTTGTCCGAGAAGCCCGTCCACGACTCCGCGACCGCGAGGTCACGGAAGCCGTAGTACGAGACACCCTTGCGGCCGACGGCGTACGTCACCACGTCCTTGCCCTCGGCGCGCAGGCGCTCGGTGAGCACCAGCGAGGCCTTGATGGCGTTGGACGAGTAGCCGCCCGCCAGACCGCGGTCCGCCGTGATCAGCAGCACCGCGGCGCGCGTGGCGGCCGGGTTCTCGCTGGTGAGCGGGTGCTTGGCGTTGGACCGGGTGGCCACCGCCGTCACCGCCCGGGTGAGCTCGTCGGCGTACGGAGTGGAGGCGGCCACCGCGCGCTGCGCCTTACCGATGCGCGCCGCGGAGATCATCTCCATCGCCTTGGTGATCTTCTTCGTCGCGGTGACAGAGCGGATCCGGCGCTTGTAGACCCGAAGCTGTGCTCCCATGGGTCGTTACGTCCTTTCCCTCGCTACCGGACTCAGGCCTGCTCGGAGAGCAGCTTGCCGTCAGCCGTGGTGTAGCCCTGCTTGAAGGCCTCGATCGCGGTGGTCAGCGCGTCGATGGTGCCGTCCTCCAGCTTGGAGGTCTCGACGATGCCGGCCAGCAGGTTCTTGTGCTGCAGGCGCAGGTGGTCCAGGAACTCGCGCTCGAAGCGGCGGATCTCGGCGACCGGGACGTCGTCCAGCTTGCCGGTGGTGCCGGCCCAGATGGAGACGACCTGCTCCTCGACCGGGAACGGCTGGTACTGGCCCTGCTTCAGCAGCTCGACCATGCGCGCACCGCGCTCCAGCTGGGCCTTGGAGGCCGCGTCCAGGTCGGAACCGAAGCCCGCGAAGGCCTCCAGCTCACGGTACTGGGCGAGGTCCAGGCGCAGACGACCGGCGACCGACTTCATGGCCTTGATCTGGGCCGAGCCACCGACGCGGGAGACCGAGATACCGACGTTCACGGCCGGGCGGATGCCGGCGTTGAACAGGTCGGACTCCAGGAAGCACTGGCCGTCGGTGATCGAGATGACGTTGGTCGGGATGTACGCCGAGACGTCGTTGGCCTTGGTCTCGATGATCGGCAGACCGGTCATCGAGCCCGCGCCCAGCTCGTCGGAGAGCTTCGCGCAGCGCTCCAGCAGGCGGGAGTGCAGGTAGAAGACGTCACCCGGGTAGGCCTCGCGGCCCGGCGGACGACGGAGCAGCAGCGACACGGAGCGGTACGCCTCGGCCTGCTTCGACAGGTCGTCGAAGATGATGAGGACGTGCTTGCCGTCGTACATCCACTCCTGGCCGATGGCCGAACCGGTGTACGGGGCGAGGTACTTGAAGCCGGCCGGGTCGGAGGCGGGAGCGGCCACGATGGTGGTGTACTCCAGCGCGCCGGCCTCCTCCAGGGCGCCGCGGACGGACGCGATGGTGGAGCCCTTCTGACCCACGGCGACGTAGATGCAGCGGACCTGCTTCTTCGGGTCGCCCGAGCGCCAGTTGTCGCGCTGGTTGATGATCGTGTCGATCGCCACCGCGGTCTTGCCGGTCTGGCGGTCGCCGATGATCAGCTGACGCTGGCCGCGGCCGATCGGGGTCATCGCGTCGATGGCCTTGATGCCGGTCTGCATCGGCTCGTGGACCGACTTGCGGACCATGACGCCGGGGGCCTGCAGCTCCAGGGCGCGACGGCCGGTGGAGGCGATGTCGCCCAGACCGTCGATCGCGTTGCCCAGCGGGTCCACGACGCGGCCGAGGTAGCCGTCGCCGACCGGAACCGAGAGGACCTCGCCGGTGCGGCGCACCGTCTGACCCTCCTCGATGCCGCCGAACTCACCGAGGATGACGACACCGATCTCGCGGGTGTCGAGGTTCAGCGCGAGGCCGAGCGTGCCGTCCTCGAACTTCAGCAGCTCGTTGGCCATGACCGAGGGCAGACCCTCGACATGCGCGATGCCGTCCGCCGCGTCAGTGACCGTGCCGACCTCTTCCACAGAGGCGGCGTCCGGCTGGTACGACTGGACAAAGTCGGCCAGCGCGTCCCGGATCTCCTCCGGACGGATCGTAAGCTCCGCCATCAGGCTTCCCTGCTCTCCTAGTTTGCGATCCTCGGCCCGCCATTGAGGGCCGCAAGTACTCGACTCTCGGCCGGGTCGTATGAACCGGCCGTACGATTTGCCGACTCCGGTGGAGCCGGTTCCCGACCGAGGGTCGGATGTGCTGCTTGGGTGTGCTCAGCCTTCGAGCGACTGGCGAGCGCCCTGGAGGCGGCTCGACACGGTGCCCTCGATGATCTCGTCACCGATCTGCACCCGGACACCGCCGACGACCTCGGGGTCGATGTCGATGTTCAGGTGGACCTGGCGGCCGTACAGCCGGCCGAGGGCGCCCGTCAGGCGCTCCTTCTGGCTGTCCGACAGCGGGACCGCGGAGGTGACCAGGGCCACCACTCGGCCGCGCCGCGCGGCGGCGAGCTTGGAGTAGGTCTCCAGACCCTGTTCCAGGCTACGGCCACGCGGGTTGTTCACCAGGCTGGTGACCAGCCGCACGGTGCCCGCGTTGGCGCGGCCGCCGAGCAGCTTCTTGATCAGCGCGGTCTTGGCGACGGCGCCGGCCTTGGGCTCGGTCAGCGCGGCGCGCAGCTCGTGCGAGCCGCTCACCACCCGGCCGAACCGGAAGAGCTCGTCCTCGACGTCGTCCAGGACACCGGCCTTCTCGGCGGCGATGACCTCGGCGTACGCGGCCAGCTCCTCGGTGGCGTCGACCAGGTCGCGGCCACCGGACCAGCGGGACCGGACGAGGCCGGCGACCAGGTCGGCCGTCTCACCGGAGACCTGGCCGGCCAGCAGCGAGGAGACCAGCTGGGCCTTGTCCTGACCGGACCGGGACGGGTCGGTCAGCACGCGGCGCAGCGACACCTCACGGTCCAGCAGGGCCGTGACGGCGGTGAGCTCCTCGGCGAGCTTGGCCGCGTCCACCGAGGTGGAGTCGGTCAGGCTCTCCAGGTTCTGCCGCCCGGCGGCGAACGCCTCGCGGCTGGCGCCGATCACTTGGCCGCACCCTGAGCAACGGCGGCCTTGGCCTCCAGCTCGTCCAGGAAGCGGTCGATGACACCGCTCTGCCGCGTGTGGTCCTCAAGGGACTCACCCACGATGCGGGACGCCAGCTGGGTGGCCAGCGAGCCCACGTCCTGGCGCAGGGCGGCGGTCGCCTGCTTCTTGTCGGCCTCGATCTGGGCGTGGCCGGCCGCGACGATGGCCTCGCGCTGACGCTGGCCCTCCTCGCGCATCTCGGTGAGCTGGGCGGCGCCCTGCTCGCGAGCCTGCTCGACGATGCGGGCCGCCTCGTGGCGGGCATCGGCGAGCTCGGCGCGGTACTGCTCAAGCAGGGCCTGGGCCTCGGCCTGAGCGGCCTCGGCACGCTCCATGCCGCCCTCGATGGCGTCCCGGCGCTCCGACAGCACCTTCTCGATGCTGGGGAGGAGCTTCTTGCCGAGCAGACCGAAGACGATGAAGAAGCAGAGCAGGCCGATGATGATCTCGGGCCACGCGGGGAGGAGAGGATTCATCTTCTCCTCGGCCGCGAGCTGAGCCGCGATGCTCATATCTGGACCTTCCTCGAATGGGTCTACGGCGGGATTACTTGTTGCCGAAGACGAACGGCATGACGATGCCGATCAGCGCGAGGGCCTCGGTGAGCGCGAAGCCGATGAACATGTTGGAGCGGATCAGACCAGCAGCCTCGGGCTGGCGGGCCATGGCCTGGACACCGTTACCGAAGATCAGACCGACGCCGATGCCGGGGCCGATGGCGGCGAGGCCGTAACCGATGGAGGCGACGGAACCGTAGACAGTGCCCTCAGCGAGGAAGCTCATTGCAGTTGTCCTTTGCAGGGGTGGTGAACCGGTGGTGATTGGCCACCGGGCATTCCGGGAGTGTGGTTCGGGGTGGGGCCAGGGCCCCCTGGCTCAGTGCGCCTCTTCGAGGGCACCGGCGATGTAGCTGCTGGCCAGCATCACGAAGATGTAGGCCTGCAGGAACTGGACCAGCAGCTCGAAGGCGGTCAGCGCGACGGCGACGATGAACGAGGCCGAGCCGTAGAGCGCGCCCAGGGTCGGGCTGAGCAGGTACCAGGAGGCGATGGAGAACATCACGATCAGCAGGTGGCCGGCGAACATGTTCGCGAAGGCTCGGACCGCGAGCGTGAAGGGGCGCACGAAGATGTTCGAGAAGAACTCGATCGGCACCAGGATGAACATGACCCAGCCGGGGATGCCCGAGGGCCAGCAGAGGTTCTTGAGGCCGCCGACGAAGCCGTGCTTCTTGAAGGTCAGCGTCATGTAGGTGATCCACACGACGGCTGCCAGGCCCGCCGGGAAGGCGATCGCCGCGGTGACCGGGAACTGGGCGAACGGGATGATCGACATGATGTTCATCAGCCAGATGAAGAAGAACATCGAGACGAGCATCGGGACGTACTTCTCGCCCTTCTTGCCGATCGTCTCCAGCACGATGGAGCGCTTGACGAAGTCGTAGCCGATCTCACCGACCAGCTGCAGCTTCCCCGGGACGAGCTTCGGCTTGGCGAACGCCGCCCAGAAGAACAGCACGACCAGCACCGAGACGATCATCGACAGCAGCATCGGCTTGTTGAACTCGAAGCTGCCGATGGTGAAAATCGGCTCGAACTGGAACTCGTTCAGGCCCGGGGCCGGGAAGCCGCAGCCAGCGTCCCCGAAGTGGCAACTGCCTGAGGCGAGGGACGTGAGTTCAGCACTCACCACGGACTCCTTCGTCGTGACGCATGGTTACGGCAACCTCGGTGTGTCGGCGTGGCCTGCGACCACGGAGCGGCACTGGAACTTGATGGGTTTCTCGCCGACCCCGCGCGCCAGTGCTCTGCACCGAAGCGGGATCATCGAAGACTGCGCGGATCCGGGGGGCGATCGATCCGCTCTGCGGACAGACCAGGCCTCTTCCCGTACTCCGTTGTTGCGACGGACGATAGCAGCCCGTCAGTGCGGCATAAACACCGCCCCCCTCGTTGGGGGGACAGTGGGGCGCCGTCACTGTTGACGCCCCTTGTCGGACGGCTTGTCGGCCTTCGTTTCAGAGGAACCGGAGCCGGCGTCGGGGTCGACGTAGAACATCTTGGCCTTGAGCGCGCCGCGCACCTGGAAGCCCGTCCAGATCAGAGCGCAGCCGAGCAAGGTGAAGGCGAAGGCCTGCCGGTTGAAGAGGTCGGTGTCCTTGAAGACCGCCAGGACGATGCCCACCAGCAGGATCTGAGTCGTGTACACCAGGAGCGCCGCGGCCATCATGATGTGCGGGTTCGACCTGGTCAGCCGGTCGAGCGCGACCTGGCCGGAGCTGAAGAAGGCCATCACCAGCAGCGTTCCGAAGAGCGCGCCGAGCGCGCCCTTGCCCCCGGCGACGGCGAAGGAGATCGCCATCGCGATGACTCCGGCGACCGCAGTGGGGATCGCGGCGCCTCGGAGGATCCGGGCGTCGTTGGACGGCATGTCGGCAACTCCGGCGGCATGTCGAGGTGACGGGGGACGGGCACAGAAAACGGTGGGTGAGACCGGACCGGAACCGCCGCGGGCCTGCCGCTCGACGGCAGCCCGTCGAGGGAGACCCACCAGGGACGGAAGTCATCCACCTGTCAGGTCTTTCGGCGCGTTCTCGGTACTCGTGAACGGTATCACAAACTATTTGATGAGAGCTTTACCATGAATGTGTGGTACCTGTCACACCGACGGCCCAACAGTGCCGCCGATCGGGTGAAGCAGGTTGACGGACCGTCACCCTCCCTATCGGCCGCGGCCCTTGCCGTTGCCGGTGCCGCCGGCCGTCGAGGAGCCCTTCGGCACCCCGCCCAGCAGGCGCTTGTCCTCGGCCGACAGTTCGGCCATCGGTTCGGACGCCGCGCGGGCGGCCGATTCGCCGGTGAGCACCTCACCCTCGGTGACCGGGGCGGCGGTCCGGGCCACCGGACGGCGCCGGTAGCGCGGCGGCACGAAGGCCTGCACCGCGCGCGGGGCCCGCGGCCGGAACCGCGGCGTCAGCAGCACCACCAGGCCGACCAGGCAGAGCCCGGCCAGCGCGAGGACGACGGTCCGGCCGGTGTTGGTGACCGAGAAGGCGACGGTCCCGAACGCGATCAGCGCGGCCCAGAAGTACATGATCAGTACGGCGCGGCTGTGCGAGTGGCCGACCTGGAGCAGTCGGTGGTGCAGGTGCCGCTTGTCGGCGGCGAACGGGGACTGGCCCGCCCAGGTGCGGCGGACCACCGCGAGCAGCAGGTCCGCCAGCGGCAGCGCGATGACCGTCAGCGGCAGCAGCAGCGGGATGTAGATCGGCACCAGGGCGTGGGTGGCGGCGGTCTGCGAGCCGAGCTCGCTGGTGATCAGGTCGGGGTCGACCCGGCCGGTGATGGAGATCGCGGCGACGGCCAGCATCAGGCCGAGCATCATCGACCCGGAATCGCCCATGAAGATCCGGGCCGGGTGCATGTTGTGCGCCAGGAAGCCCAGGCACATGCCGATCAGCAGCACGCTGAACAGCACGGCGGGGGCGGCGTCGGTGATCGTGTAGCCGTACCAGAGCCGGTAGGAGTACAGGAAGAACGCCATCGCGGCGATGCAGACCATGCCGCCGGCCAGGCCGTCCAGGCCGTCGATGAAGTTCACCGCGTTGACCATGACGACGACCAGGGTCACCGAGATGACCATGCCCTGGGTGGGGCTGACCGCGACCGGGCCGACGCCCGGCACCGGCAGGGTGATCACCGTGACGCCCTGCCAGACCATCACACCGGCGGCGATCATCTGGCCGCCGAGCTTCACCAGGGCGTCCACGCCCCACTTGTCGTCCAGCACGCCGAGCAGCCACATGATCCCGGCGCCGGAGAGCAGCGCCCGGATGTCGGTGCCCTGGGAGAACACCTTGCTCAGGTTGTCCAGCTGGGAGGCGACCAGGATGCCGGCGCACAGACCGCCGAACATGGCGATGCCGCCGAGCCGCGGCGTGGGCTCGCGGTGCACGTCGCGGGCGCGCAGCGGGGGCATCGCGCCCGCCGCGATGGCGAACTTCCGGACCGGGCCGGTCAGCAGGTAGGTGACGGCCGCCGTGCAGAACAGCACCAGCAGATACTCACGCACCACTGGCCTCCTGCAGCATCGTCCGACGGGTGGGTACCGAAGGTACTCCCGTGCCTGTCCGGGGTTCGAGGTGCGTCGCCACGGCACACACCTTATTGAGTCCGACGCCGGGGGCGCGCATCGCGGTTCGCCCTACCGGGTAGGAGATTGCGTCACCCGCTCAGCGGCGCCCGGCGAAGGCCCGCGCCAGCTCCCGGACCCGCTCCCCCACCCGGACGTCCGTACCCCCGGCGAGCAGCCGTCCGACCAGCCCGGCGATCTCGGTCAGCTCCTCCTCGCCCATGCCCTGCGAGGTCACCGTGGCGGTGCCGAGCCGGATCCCGGAGGCCTCGGACGGCGGCGCCGGGTCGTACGGCAGCGCGCACTTGCCGAGCAGCAGTCCGGCCGCCGCGCAGCGGCGCTCCGCCTCCGCCCCGCTGACCCCGAGCGGGGCGAGGTCTGCGGTCACCAGGTGGGTGTCGGTCCCGCCGGTCAGCGGGCGCGCCCCGGCCGCCGCGAGCCCGGCCGCCAGCACCCGCGCCCCGGCCACCGTGCGGTGCGCGTAGGCGCGGTAGCCGGGGGTGGCGGCCTCGGCCAGCGCGACCGCCTTGCCGGCCACCTCGTTCATCGCGGCGCCGCCCTGGCTGAACGGGAAGACCGCCCGGTCGACCCGCTCGGCCAGCTCGGCGGTGCACAGCAGCAGGCCGCCGCGCGGGCCGCGGAGCAGCTTGTGGGTGGCCGCCACGGTGACGTCCGCGTACGGCACCGGGGACGGCGCCACACCGGCCGCGATCAGGCCGGTGGTCTGCGCGGCGGCGGCCACCAGGTAGGCGTCCACCTCGTCGGCGATCTCCCGGAAGGCGGCCCAGTCCGGGTGCCGGGGGTGGGAGATGGAGCCGGCCACGATCGCCTTGGGGCGGTACCGGCGGGCCAGCTCGCGGACCTGGTCGAGGTCGATCAGCCCGTCGTCCGGGCGCACCCCGTAGCCGACGAAGTCGAACCAGCGGCCGGAGAAGTTGGCCCGCGAGCCGCAGCTCAGGTGGCCGCCGTGCTCCAGCGACATGGCCAGCACGATGTCCCCGGGCCGCAGCAGCGCGGCGTAGGCGGCGAGCATCGCGGAGGTGCCGGAGCGCGGCTGGACGTTGGCGTGCGGGGCGGCGAACAGCGACCGGGCCCGGTCGATCGCCAGCAGCTCGGCGGCGTCGGCGAGCGCGCAGCCGGTGTGGTGGCGGCGGCCGGGGTAGCCCTCGGCGTACTTGTCGATCAGCGGGCCGGTGAGCGCGGCCAGCACCGCCGGGCTGGTGAGGTTCTCCCCCGCCAGCAGCTGGATCGTCTCGGCCCGCCGTTCGTCCTCGGCGGCCAGCAGGTCGGCCAGCTGCGGATCGGCCCGGTACAGGGCCTCCCGGTAGGGGGCCTCGGACACCCACCGGTGCCCGGTCGTCTCGGTGGGACCGGTCGCGGCATCGGTGACGGTCATCGCGGGGCTCCCGGGCGCGTCGGGGGGTGGAGTTTCTCCAGCGTATGACCGCCCCCGGGCCCCGGCACGGCGACGCGGGCCGGGGTACGTCCTGTTGTACGAACCCGGCTCGGCCGTCGGGACGCTCCGGGCCGGACGGGGATGTCCTCAGTACCGGGCGGGTACTCCGGTGAGGGCCGTCACCACCGGGTCGACCGCGTGGAATATCTCCTCGCCGCAGTTGCGGAACATGCCGATCGGCGCGCCGTACGGGTCGTGCACCTCGTCCGACTCGGGGGTGGCGGCCAGCAGCCAGCCGCGCAGCGAGGCCGCCGCCCGGACCAGGGCGCGGGCCCGCTCGGTGACGTCCGCGCCGCGCCGGGGGTCGGGCAGGGTGCCCGGGTCGATCGTCCGGACCAGCCGGGTGAACTCCTTCAGGGTGAAGGTCCGCAGGCCCGCCTCGTGGCCCATCGAGATCACCTGGGCCCGGTGGTCCAGGGTGGCGGTGAGCACCAGGTCGGCCTCGACCACGTGCACGTCCAGCAGCTCGCGGCCGGTGAAGCCCCCGCTGTCCGCGCCGTACTCGTCGAGCACGGTCGCGGCGTGGTCCTCCATCGGCGCGCCCTCGTGGCCCCAGGTGCCGGCCGACTCGACCAGGATCCGCCCGGCCACCCGGGGGCTCAGCCGGGTGTCCAGCTCACGCCGGGTGAGCCGCTCGGCGATCGGCGAGCGGCAGATGTTGCCCGTGCACACGTACAGGATCCGGAAGTGGTCCAGCGGCCTGGGGCCCACGCTCAGGTACGGCGATATGCCGGGCCCGGCATGGAGGGAGGCGGCCGTCAACTGCCGGCCTCCAGGTCGGGGACGACCTCCCTCAGCTGCTCGACGGAGATCGCGCCGGCCCGCAGCAGCACCGGCACCTTGCCCGTGACGTCGACGATCGACGAGGCCTGGGCGTGGTCGGCGGTGCCGCCGTCCAGGTAGACCGAGATGGCGTCGCCGAGCTGCTGCTGGGCCTCGTCGCAGGTGGCCGGGGACGGGCCGCCGGTCTTGTTGGCGCTGGAGACGGCCATCGGGCCGGTGGCGTTCAGCAGCTCGATGGCGACCGGGTGCAGCGGCATCCGGACCGCGACGGTGCCGCGGGTCTCGCCGAGGTCCCAGCGCAGCGAGGGCTGGTGCCGGGCGACCAGGGTCAGCCCGCCCGGCCAGAACGCGTCGACGAGCTCCCAGGCCTGCTCGGAGAAGTCGGTGACCAGGCCGTGCAGGGTGGTCGGCGAGCCGACCAGGACCGGCGAGGGCATGTTGCGGCCGCGGCCCTTGGCGGCCAGCAGCGCGCCGACGGCCTCCGGGGAGAAGGCGTCGGCGCCGACGCCGTACAGGGTGTCGGTGGGCAGCACGACGAGTTCGCCGCGGCGGATCGCCGAGGCGGCCTCCCGCAGGCCGGTGGCGCGGTCCCCTGCGTCGGCACAGTCGTAACGGCGGCTCATCGGTGCGGTCCCCTTCCGGACGGGCTCATGACGGTGTTCGCGGCGGTGTCCGCCGCGGTGTTCACAGCGAGGCCTTGCGCGCCGTGCTGCGGTGGCTGTCGGTCACAACGACGCCTTTCGGGCGGTCGTGAAGCGCGGGCGGTTGTTCAGGTCGCGGTGGTCGGCGGCGTCGGTCCAGCCGGCTTCCTCGTTGAAGATCCACGGCACCTGCCCGCCCTGGGTGTCGGCGTGCTCGATCACCACCGCGCCGCCCGGGCGCAGCAGCCGGGCGGCCACCCGCTGGATGCCGCGGATGGTGTCGAGGCCGTCCTCGCCGGAGAACAGCGACATCTGCGGGTCGTGGTCGCGGGCCTCGGGCGCGACGTACTCCCACTCGGTGAGCGGGATGTACGGCGGGTTGGAGATCACCAGGTCGAAGCGGCCGTCCCAGCTGCGGTCGTCCTCGAAGGCCCGGGTGGCGTCGCCCTCGTGCAGGGTGATCCGGGCGCGGTCGGGCGAGGCCTCGATGTTGCGCCGGGTGTACGGCAGCGCGCCCTCGTCGAGTTCGAAGGCGTGCACGATGGAGCGCGGCAGCTCCTGGGCCAGGGCGAGCGCGATGGCGCCGGAGCCGGAGCAGAGGTCGACCACCAGCGGCTCGGCGACGTCCATGTCGCGGACCGCGTCTATGGCCCACTCGACGACCGTCTCGGTCTCCGGGCGGGGCACGAAGACGCCGGGGCCGACCGCCAGCTCCAGGTAGCGGAAGAAGGCCCGCCCGGTGATGTGCTGGAGCGGCTCGCGGGCCTCGCGGCGGGCGACGGCCTCCCAGTACCGGGCGTCGAAGTCGGCGTCCTTCACCGTGTGCAGCTGGCTGCGCTTCACGTTGTGGACGTGTGCGGCGAGCTCCTCCGCGTCGAAGCGCGGCGACGGCACGCCGGCCGCGGCCAACCGCTGGGTGGCCTGGGCCACCTCGGCGAGTAGCAGGTTCATCCGTACGACCTCTTGCTTCCGCTCTCCGGCCTCGACGTCGGTCTCGCTGCCGGCGGTGTCAGTTCTGTTGGGCCGCGGCCAGCTTGGCCGCGGCGTCCGCGTCGACGCAGGACTGGATGACGGCGTTCAGCTCACCGTCCAGGACCTGGTCCAGGTTGTACGACTTGAAGCCCGTGCGGTGGTCCGAGATGCGGTTCTCGGGGTAGTTGTACGTCCGGATCCGCTCGGAGCGGTCCACCGTGCGGACCTGGCTGCGGCGCGCGTCCGAGGCCTCGCGCTCGGCCTCCTCCTGCGCGGCGGCCAGCAGCCGCGAACGCAGGATGCGCATCGCCTGCTCCTTGTTCTGCAGCTGGCTCTTCTCGTTCTGGCAGGACGCCACGATACCGGTCGGCAGGTGGGTGATCCGGACCGCCGAGTCGGTGGTGTTGACCGACTGGCCGCCGGGGCCCGAGGAGCGGTAGACGTCGATCCGCAGGTCGTTGGCGACGATCTCGACCTCGACCTCCTCCGCCTCGGGGGTGACCAGCACGCCCGCCGCGGAGGTGTGGATGCGGCCCTGCGACTCGGTGGCGGGGACGCGCTGCACGCGGTGCACGCCGCCCTCGTACTTCAGCCGGGCCCAGACGCCCTGGCCGGGCTCGGCGTTGCCCTTGGTCTTCACGGCCACCGAGACGTCCTTGTAGCCGCCGAGGTCGGACTCGTTGGCGTCGATGATCTCGGTCTTCCAGCCGATCCGCTCGGCGAACCGCAGGTACATCCGGAGCAGGTCGCCGGCGAACAGCGCGGACTCCTCGCCGCCCTCACCGGCCTTGATCTCCAGGATGACGTCCTTGTCGTCGCTCGGGTCGCGCGGGACCAGCAGCAGCCGCAGCTCCTCGGTCAGCTCCTCGCGGCGCGCCTCGGAGTCCTTCACCTCGGCGATGAACTCCGGGTCCTCGGCGGCGAGTTCGCGGGCGGCCTCGATGTCCTCGCCGGCCTGCTTCCAGGCCCGGTAGACCCGGGTGATCGGGGTCAGCTCGGCGTAGCGCTTGGCCAGCTTGCGGGCGTTCGCCTGGTCGGCGTGGACGGACGGATCGGCCAGCCTCGTCTCGAGGTCGGCGTGCTCGACGAGGAGCTCTTCGACTGCCTCGAACATGGGGTGGCCTTCTTCCCGGGGATCGGTGGGTGGGAGCGGTGCGGGGAGGTCGCGGGCGCCGCGGGCGCGGACGCCGCGGGGACACTGCGGGGGGACGCGAACGGCGCCGGTCCCCAGCGCCCCCGGAACGAGTACGGGGGCACCGGGAACCGGCGCCGAGTGAGCGCTAGGCCTTCGCGCTGTGCTGCTTGCCGAAGCGGGCCTCGAAGCGGGCCACGCGGCCACCGGTGTCGAGGATCTTCTGCTTGCCGGTGTAGAACGGGTGGCACTGCGAGCAGACCTCGGCGCGGATCTCGCCACTGGTCTCGGTCGAGCGGGTGGTGAACTCGTTGCCGCAGGTGCAGGTCACACGGGTGACCACGTACTCGGGGTGAACGTTGGGCTTCAAGGGGTTCTCCTAGTGTTCGGGAGGGCACCGGGTCGGCGGCTGGAATGCCGCACGTGAACCGGGACCGACGTACCAGTCTGCCAGGACCGGCCGCTTCTTCCCAAACCGGGGGGCGCCCCGGGATATTCCGCGCCGCCCGCTACCGCTTCGCCGGGGCCGCGGGGGCCTTGGCGGGGGCCGTCGGGGCGGCCTGGGCGGGGTTGACGGGCTGGGCGCCCACCACCGCCTGCGGCACCGGCCGGTCGGCCTTGAGCGCCGCCCAGAGCTGGTCCGCCTGCGGCTGCTGCTGGACCACCCGGTCCGGGTCGGTCGGGGCGGTCACCACCGGCAGGGTGACCATGGTGAGCTGGTCCGGTCCGATCCCCTTGAGCTGCTCGGCCAGCCCGACCAGGGAGTTGACCGAGGCGAGCGCGGAGTCGGTGGTGATCGAGCGGGTCAGGGTGTCGCCGACCGCCCAGAGCTTGACCGGGTTGCCCAGCAGCCCGATCCCGCCGGCCTGCTTGAGCAGCGAGCGCACCATCTGCTTCTGCAGCTCGATCCGGCCGAGGTCGCTGCCGTCGCCGACGCCGTGCCGGGTGCGGACGAAGGCGAGCGCCTGCCGGCCGTCCAGGTGGTGCTCGCCGGCCGCGAGGTCCAGGCCGCTGTCCTTGTCGTGGATGGCCACCGTGGTGGTCACGGTGGCCCCGCCTATCGCGTCCACGACCCGGGCGAAGCCGGCGAAGTCCACCTCGACGTAGTGGTCCATCCGCAGCCCGCTGAGCTGCTCCACGGTCTTGACCGCGCAGGCCGCGCCGCCGGTCTCGTACGCGCTGTTGAACATCGCGCGCTTGGCCCCGGGCACGGTCCTCCCCTGGGCGTCGACGCAGTCGGGGCGCGGGACCAGGGTGTCGCGCGGGATGGAGACCACGTCGGCCCGGGTGTGGCCCTGGTCGACGTGCACCACCATCGCGGTGTCCGAGCGGGCCGTGCCGCCGGTGTCGCCACCGGCCAGCCCGGCGTTGCCGCCGGCGCGCGAGTCGGAGCCCAGCACCAGCAGGTTGAACGAGCCGTCGGTGGCGGTCGGCGGGCGGGAGGTGCCGAGCCGGGCGTCGATGTCGACGCTCTTGATGTTGCCGTTCAGCCGGTGGTACGCGTAGCCGGCCGCCCCGGCCCCGAGGACGACGAGCGCGGCGAGCGCGCACGCGGCCGCGCGCAGGAGCTTGCGGCGGCGGCTCGGGACCCTCTTGTGTTCGGCCATACGGTCCAGAGTAAATCGGACAAGATGCTTGAAAGACCCCAAGATGTCCCAACTCTGGAACAAAGCCGCGCCGCAGCCCCCACGACCGGCCCCGCGGCCGGCCCCGGAAACGCCGGAACCCCGGTCCGCTGGCGCGGGCCGGGGTTCCGTGCTGTCAACGCGTCTCGCGACGGTCAGTCGCCGGACCCGGGGGTCGTCTTGGCGATCTGCATCAGGAACTCGGCGTTGCTCTTGGTCTGCTTCATCTTGTCCAGCAGCAGCTCGATCGCCTGCTGCGAGTCGAGCGCGTGCAGCACCCGGCGCAGCTTCCAGACGATGGCCAACTCCTCGCTGCCGAGCAGGATCTCCTCCTTGCGGGTGCTGGAGGCGTCCACGTCGACGGCCGGGAAGATGCGCTTGTCCGAGAGCTTCCGGTCGAGCTTGAGCTCCATGTTGCCGGTGCCCTTGAACTCCTCGAAGATCACCTCGTCCATCCGCGAGCCGGTCTCGACCAGCGCGGTGGCCAGGATGGTCAGCGAGCCGCCGTTCTCGATGTTGCGCGCGGCACCGAAGAACTTCTTCGGCGGGTACAGCGCGGTCGAGTCGACACCACCGGACAGGATGCGGCCGGAGGCCGGCGCCGCCAGGTTGTAGGCGCGGCCCAGGCGGGTGATCGAGTCCAGCAGGATCACCACGTCGTGGCCCAGCTCCACCAGGCGCTTGGCGCGCTCGATGGCGAGCTCGGCGACCGTGGTGTGGTCCTCCGCCGGGCGGTCGAAGGTCGAGGAGATGACCTCGCCCTTCACCGACCGCTGCATGTCGGTGACCTCTTCCGGACGCTCGTCGACCAGGACGACCATCAGGTGGCACTCGGGGTTGTTGTGGGTGATCGCGTTGGCGACCGCCTGCAGCACCATCGTCTTGCCGGTCTTCGGCGGCGCGACGATCAGACCGCGCTGGCCCTTGCCGATCGGCGACACCAGGTCGATGATCCGGGTGGTCAGCACGCCCGGGTCGGTCTCCAGGCGCAGCCGCTCCTGCGGGTAGAGCGGGGTCAGCTTGTTGAACTCGGGACGGCCGCGGCCGCTCTCCGGGTCCATGCCGTTGACGGAGTCCAGCCGCACCATGGCGTTGAACTTCTCGCGGCGCTCGCCGTCGCGCGGCTGGCGCACCGCGCCGGTGATCGCGTCACCCTTGCGCAGGCCGTTCTTGCGGACCTGGGCGAGCGAGACGTAGACGTCGTTCTGGCCCGGCAGGTAGCCGGAGGTGCGCACGAACGCGTAGTTGTCGAGGATGTCGAGGATGCCCGCGACCGGGATCAGGACGTCGTCCTCGCCGATCTGCACGTCGGGGGTGGCGCCGGCCTCGAAGCCCTCGCGGCGGCTGCCACGGCCCCGGCGGTCGCGGTAGCGGCCGCGGCGGCCGCGACGGCCGTCGCCGTACTCGTCGTCGTCGAAGCCGCCCTGCGGCTGCGCCTGCGGCTGGGCCTGCTGGCCGCCGCCGCTCTGGCGGCCCTGCTGCTGGCCCTCGCCCTGGGTGCCCTGCTGCTGGCCGCCCTGGCGGTCGGCGCGGTCCCGGCGGTTGCGACGGTCGCGGCGCGACTCGCGCTCGCCGTCCTGGCCGGCCTGGGCCTCGGCGGCCTCCGGGCGGGCCTCGCGCTCGCCGCCCTCGCGGCGGTCGCGGCGGTCCCGGCGGTCGCGGCGGGCCTCGGTGCGGCCCTCCTCGCGGCCCTCGAAGGCGCGGGCGCCCTCGGGACGGGCCTCGGCCGCCTTGGCCTCGGTCACCACGGCGGCGGGCGCCTCGGCGGCGGCCTCGGCCACCGGGGCGCCGGCGGCCGAGGTGGCCCGACGGCGGGTGCGCTCGGCCCGGGCCGGCGCGGCGGCGGTCTCGGCGGCGGCCTGGACCGGGATCTCGATCTGGGCCTGCGCCTCGGCGGCGGGCGCCTCGGTGCGGGCGGCGGCCTTGGTCCGGCGGGCCGGCTTCTCGGCCGGCTCGGCGGTCTCGGCCTTGGCGGCGCGCTTGGCGGGCGCCGCGGCGGGGGCGGAGGCACCGGCGAGCAGCGGGTCGCCGCCGCTCTTCTCCTTGATGGTCTCGATCAGCTGGCTCTTGCGCATGCGTCCGGTACCGGTGATGCCCAGGTCCGCGGCGAGCTTCTGCAGCTCGGCCAGGACCATGCCGTCCAGCCCGGCGGCAGCGGTACGACGGCGCCGCGCCGGGGCCGCGGGGGTGGCCGCGTCCGACGCCTCGGCGTCCGGGCGCGCGCCCATCAGATCGGTGGTGTCGCTCACTAAGGGTCCTTCCCTGGAGCGGACGTCGGCCTGTCTGGCTCGGCGACCGGTTGTGCTGTCCTGACCAACGCTCGACTGCGTCGGTCCGAGGCGGTGATCCCCCGAATGGCTGACCAGTCGAGGGAGAGCTGCGAGGTGCGGTGCGTGAAGCACGGTGGTGCTGAGTGGCGTGGCGGGACGGTCGTGTGTCGACCCTCCCCCCGGCCGCCGGCCGGGAGCTGCCCCCACGCTGCCTGCGAATCCCGGGCCCCCGTCGCGTGACGGTGGCCCGCGCTCCGCCCGTCCTGGCCTCGAGGTGGGAGGCCGCGGGTGGGAGTCAGGTGCCGTCACGGCTTCGGGATGCGGCCGCAAGTCGCGCAGGCAGGCTGCGTACGCGCTGCGGTGGGCTCCCGGAGAATCGTCGCCCCGTGCATCGCCGGGACTCCGCTGGTGCGGAGTGCTGGGATCGGGACGCGGCGCACCGAGCCCCGGAGGGCACCTGGTGCAGCAATGAGGTTAACACTACCGACCCCCTCAGACATTCCCCAGCCTTGCGCTTGCCAATCGTGTCCGGACGGCCCGGCGCCGGGGCACCGGTCCGGGCCGCCCCGGACGGGTGCTCAGACGTCGAGCGGGAGCACCGCGGCGCCGGTCCGGTCCAGCTCCAGGCGGTGCGCGGCGAACACCGGGCCGGCCGGGCCGTGGTCGGCCGCGAAGCCCAGGACCTTCTGCACGCCCGCCTCGTCGGTGAGCGCCAGCACGGTCGGGCCGGCGCCGGAGATCACGGCGGGGACGCCCTCCGAGCGCAGCGCGGCCACCAGGGCGGCGCTGTCCGGCATCGCGGAGGCCCGGTAGTCCTGGTGCAGCCGGTCCTCGGTGGCGGTGAGCAGCAGCTCGGGCCGCCGGGTCAGCGCCTCGACCAGCAGCGCGGACCGGCCCGCGTTGACGGCGGCGTCGGCCAGCGGGACGGTCTTCGGCAGCAGGCCGCGGGCGGTCTCGGTGAGCACCTCGACGGCCGGCACGAACACCACCGGGACGACGTCGGCGGACGGCTCCAGGGCGATCGCCCGGGCGGTGTCCTCCTCGGTCCAGGCGACCGTGAAGTTGCCGCGCAGACAGGCGGCCACGTTGTCCGGGTGGCCCTCCAGCTCGGAGGCGAGGGCCAGCAGCGCGTCGTCGTCCAGGGCGGACGGGCCGCCGATGGTGACGGCGCGGGCGGCCACGATGCCCGCGCAGATCGCGGCCGAGGAGGAGCCCAGGCCGCGGCCGTGCGGTATCCGGTTGGCGCAGACCACTTCGAGGCCGCGCGGCTGGCCGCCGAGGCGGTCGAAGGCGGCCCGCATCGAGCGGACCAGCAGGTGGCGCTCGTCACGCGGCAGCGTCTCGGCGCCCTCGCCGGCGATGTCGACGGAGAGGCCGGAGTCGGCGACCCGGACGACCACGTCGTCGTACAGACCCAGCGCGAGTCCGAAGGCGTCGAAGCCGGGGCCGAGGTTGGCGCTGGTCGCGGGAACCCGGACCCGGACGGCGGCGGCACGGAACGCAGGACCGGCCATGCGGTGGACTCTCCTGGGGAAATCGGGCGGCGCGAAGCGCGTCGGTGCGAGGGTGGGGAGCGGGGGCCGCGGGCCCCGACCGGGGCGGACGGTCACAGTCGAT
Source organism: Kitasatospora sp. NPDC093806 (assembly GCF_040683335.1). Taxonomy (NCBI): domain Bacteria; kingdom Bacillati; phylum Actinomycetota; class Actinomycetes; order Kitasatosporales; family Streptomycetaceae; genus Kitasatospora; species Kitasatospora sp. NPDC093806. The sequence continues at coordinate 27,181 of NZ_JBFBDO010000011.1, read as the reverse complement.
GGTGCGGCCCGCTGTGGGGCCGGACCCGGGGCATGTGCCACACGGCCGGACCCAGAGTATCGAAGAGAGGTTCCACAGCGGTACACCCCGTGGGCCTTCGATCTGGTGTGTTGCCGGTTCTGGCCGGAATTCATGCCGGAATCGGTTCGGAAAGCGGCGCGGAATCGACACCAAAGTGTCACTCGGGAACGAGACCGGGCCGACCCCCGAAAGGGTCGGCCCGGTCGAATCACGCGCGCTCCTCCGGGTGGGGGCCCGGGGGCTGTTGGCGGAACGTCAGTCCGGCGAGCAGGGCCTCAGCCCGGCAGGCGGAGCGTCAGTCCAGCAGGCCGAGGCGCTGGGCGGCGGCCTCCGGATCGATCGGGACGATCTGCGGCTGCGGCGCGCCGGCCACCGCCCAGTCCGGGTCCTTGAGGCCGTTGCCGGTCACGGTGCAGACGATCCGCTGGCCCGGGTCGACCAGGCCGGCCTCCGCCTTGGCCAGCAGACCGGCCACCGAGGCGGCCGAGGCGGGCTCCACGAAGACGCCCTCCTGCGAGGCCAACAGCCGGTACGCGGAGAGGATCTGACGGTCGGTCACCTTGTCGATGAGACCGCCCGACTCGTCCCGCGCGGCGAGCGCGAAGTCCCAGGAGGCCGGGTTGCCGATCCGGATCGCGGTGGCGATGGTCTGCGGGCTGAGCACCGGGGCCCCGTCCACGATCGGGGCCGAGCCGGCCGCCTGGAAGCCCCACATCCGCGGGGTGCGGGCGGCCAGGCCGTCCGTCGCGTACTCCCGGTAACCCTTCCAGTACGCGGTGATGTTGCCCGCGTTGCCGACCGGGAGGACGTGGATGTCCGGCGCGTCGCCGAGCATGTCCACGATCTCGAAGGCGGCGGTCTTCTGACCCTCGATCCGGACCGGGTTCACCGAGTTGACCAGGGCCACCGGGTACTTCTCGGACAGTTCACGCGCAAGGGTGAGGCAGTCGTCGAAGTTCCCGTCCACCTGGAGGATCTTCGCGCCGTGCACCAGCGCCTGGCCCATCTTGCCGAGGGCGATCTTGCCCTGCGGGACGAGCACCGCCGACACCATCCCGGCCCGCACCGCGTACGCGGCGGCGGAGGCCGAGGTGTTGCCGGTGGAGGCGCAGATGACGGCCTGGGCGCCGTCCTCCTTCGCCTTGGAGATGGCCATCGTCATGCCGCGGTCCTTGAAGGACCCGGTCGGGTTGGCGCCCTCGACCTTGAGGTAGACCTCGCAGCCGGTGCGCTCGGAGAGCACCTGGGCGGGCACCAGCGGGGTGCCGCCCTCCAGCAGGGTGACCACCGGGGTGGCCGCGGTGACCGGCAGGCGGTCCCGGTACTCCTCGATCAGGCCCCGCCACTGGTGGGTGTGGGTGCCACGGGCGGCGTTCTCGGCAACGCTGCTCATCATCTGTTCCTATTCCCCTTCGACCCGCATGATGCTGGCCACGTCGCGCACGCTGTCGAGTGCGCGGAGCTTGTCCACGGTCGCCGACAGCGCGGCGTCGGTGGCCCGGTGGGTGACCACGACGAGCGAGGCGTCGCCGTCGCGGCCCTGCTGGCGCACGGTGTCGATGGAGACGCCGTGCTCGGCGAAGACGGACGCGACCTGGGCGAGCACGCCGGCGCGGTCGTCCACGTCCAGGCTGACGTGGTAGCGGGTGATCACCTCGTCCATCGGCTTGGCCGGCAGCTGGGTGTACACCGAGTCGCCGGGGCCGGTGGCGCCGGCGAGCTTGTTGCGGCAGACCGCGACCAGGTCGCCGAGGACCGCCGAGGCGGTCGGCGCGCCGCCCGCGCCCGGGCCGTAGAACATCAGCCGGCCGGCCGCCTCGGCCTCCACGAACACCGCGTTGTAGGCCTCGCGGACCGAGGCCAGCGGGTGCGACAGCGGGATCATCGCCGGGTGGACGCGCGCGGTGACCGACTCGCCGTCGGCCGCCCGCTCGCAGATCGCCAGCAGCTTGACCACGCAGCCCATCGCCTTGGCGGAGGCGATGTCGGCGGCCGTCACCTCGGTCAGGCCCTCGCGGTAGACGTCCGCCGCGGTCACCTTGGTGTGGAAGGCGATGCCGGCCAGGATCGCCGCCTTCGCGGCGGCGTCGAAGCCCTCCACGTCGGCGGTCGGGTCGGCCTCGGCGTAGCCGAGCGCGGTGGCCTCCTCCAGCGCCTCCGAGTAGCCGGCGCCGGTGGTGTCCATCTTGTCGAGGATGAAGTTGGTGGTGCCGTTGACGATGCCCAGCACCCGGTTCACCCGGTCGCCGGCCAGCGACTCGCGCAGCGGGCGCAGCAGCGGGATCGCCCCGGCCACCGCGGCCTCGTAGTAGAGGTCCACGCCGGCCTCGGCCGCCGCCGCGTGCAGCTCGGCGCCGTCCTGGGCGAGCAGCGCCTTGTTGGCGCTGACCACCGAGGCGCCCCGTTTGAACGCCGACAGGATGTGCTGTTTGGCGGGCTCGATCCCGCCGACGACCTCGATCACCACGTCGATGTCGCCCCGGTTCACCAGGGCCTCGGCATCGGTGGTGAGCAGGTGCTCGGGCACGCCCGGGCGGGTGCGCCCGGCCCGGCGCACCGCGATGCCGACGAGCTCGACCGGCGCGCCGATGCGCGCGGCGAGGTCGGCGGCGTCTGTCGTCATGATGCGCGCCACCTCGGAGCCCACCACACCACAGCCCAGCAACGCCACCTTCAGCGGCCGCGTACGCATCATCCGACTCCGCTCTGCATTCATCGTTCTTCGGTCGTTCCGGCGGGTATTTCGGGGGTCCGCCGGACTTTCGGTCTCTACCCAGTCTCCGGGACTTTCCGTACGGAACTACGGTCGTTCCATGATCTGAGACAAGGATTTCGTCATCCGATATCGAGACGCAGGAGATCCTCCTCCGTCTCGCGCCGGACGATCACCCGGGCCGCGCCGTCCTTGACGGCCAGCACCGGAGGCTTCAGGGCGTGGTTGTAGTTGCTCGCCATCGAGCGGCAGTAGGCGCCGGTGGCGGGCACCGCGATCAGGTCGCCGGGGGCCAGGTCGGCCGGCAGGAAGGCGTCCCGGACGACGATGTCGCCGGACTCGCAGTGCTTGCCGACCACCCGGACCAGCATCGGCTCCGCGTCGCTGGTCCGCGACACCAGGGCGACCGAGTACTCGGCGTCGTAGAGCGCGGTACGGATGTTGTCGGACATCCCGCCGTCCACGCTGACGTAGGTGCGCAGGCCCTCCAGGGGCTTGACGGTACCCACCTCGTACAGGGTGAAGGCGGTCGGGCCGACGATCGCCCGGCCCGGCTCCACGCTCAGCCGGGGGGCGGTGAGGTTCGCGGCGGCGCACTCGCGGCGGACGATCTCGGCCAGCGCGGCGGCGATCTCGGCCGGCTCGCGCGGGTCGTCCTCGCTGGTGTAGGCGATGCCCAGGCCGCCGCCGAGGTCGATCTCGGGCAGCTCGACGCCGTGCTCGTCACGGATCCCGGCCAGCAGGCCGACCACCCGGCGGGCGGCCACCTCGAAGCCGGCCATGTCGAAGATCTGCGAGCCGATGTGCGAGTGGATGCCGCGCAGTTCGAGGCTGTCGCCGTGCGCGAGCACCCGGCGGACCGCCTCGGCGGCGGCTCCCCCGGTCAGCGAGAGGCCGAACTTCTGGTCCTCGTGCGCGGTCGCGATGAACTCGTGGGTGTGCGCCTCGACGCCGACCGTGATCCGGATCAGCACCGGCTGGCGGACGCCCTGCCGGCCGGCGATCGCCGCCAGCCGCTCGATCTCCTCGTAGGAGTCGACCACGATGTGCCCGACCCCGGTCTTCACCGCGTGTTCGAGCTCGTCCACCGACTTGTTGTTGCCGTGCAGCGCGAGCCGCTCCGGCGGCATCCCGGCGGCCAGCGCCACCGCGAGCTCGCCGGGGCTGCACACGTCGAGGTTGAGGCCCTCCTCGTGCAGCCAGCGCACGACCGCCTTGGAGAGGAAGGCCTTGCCCGCGTAGAAGACGTCGGCCTCGGTGCCGAAGGCCTCGCGCCAGGCGCGGGCCCGGGCCCGGAAGTCGGCCTCGTCCAGGACGTACGCCGGGGTGCCGAACTCGGCGGCCAGCCGCTTGACGTCGACGCCGCCGACGGTGACCACGCCCTCGGCGTCCCGGACGACGGTGCGGGACCAGACCTTGGGGTCGAGCGCGTTCAGGTCGGTCGGCGGGGCCTGGTAGTGGCCCTCGGGCAGGACGTCACCGTGGCGGGGGCCTGCCGGGTGTGCGGAGCGACTCATCTTCGAATGTCCTTCGAGACCTATGGCGAGGGGCGGCGACGGTCCTCGTTGACCGTCAGCCGCCCCCGCTGTGCGCTAGGGGGTGGTACTTACATCCGCTCGGGCGCCGTCACGCCCAGGAGCGTGAGGCCGTTGGCCATGACCGTGCGGGTGGCCTCGACCAGCCAGAGCCGGGCCCGGTGCGTGTCCGTGAGCTCCTCGTCGCCCTTGGGCAGGAACATGCAGTTCTCGTACAGGCGGTGGTACTTGCCCGCGAGGACCTCCAGGTAGCGCGCGACCCGGTGCGGCTCGCGCAGCTCGCCGGCCGTGGCCAGCACCTTCGGGAACTCGCCGAGGACGCCGAGGATGTCGTTCTCCCACTGGGTGGCGAGCAGCTCGGGTTTGAAGTCGGCGGCCGCGCCCTTGTCGACGCCCAGCTCGGCGGCCTTGCGGGCCACGCCGCACATCCGGGTGTGGGCGTACTGGACGTAGTAGACCGGGTTCTCGTTGGTCTGGCTGGTCAGCACGTTGATGTCGAGCGTGATGGTGGAGTCGGTGGGGGTGCGGCCCAGGGTGTAGCGCGCCGCGTCCACGCCGATCCAGTCGACCACGTCGTCGATGGTGATGATGTTGCCGGCCCGCTTGGACATGCGGACCTCTTCGCCGTCGCGAATCATCTTCACGAACTGGCCGATCTTGACCTCGATGTTGCGGTCCATGTCGTCGCCCGCGCAGGCCGCGATGGCCTTGAGGCGGTTGACGTAGCCGTGGTGGTCCGCGCCCAGCATGTAGACCGAGACCTCGGAGCCGCGGTCCCGCTTGGAGAGGTAGTAGGCGGCGTCGGCGGCGAAGTAGGTGGTCTCGCCGTCGGCCTTGATCAGGACCCGGTCCTTGTCGTCGCCGAAGTCGGTGGTGCGCAGCCAGATCGCGCCGTCCTGCTCGAAGACGTGGCCCTGCTCGCGCAGCCGCTCGATGGCCTTCTCGACGGCGCCGGAGTCGTGCAGCGACTTCTCCGAGAACCAGACGTCGAAGTGGGTGCCGAACTCCTCCATCGAGCGCTGGATCTCGGCCACCATGAGCTTGAGGCCCTCGGTGCGGAAGACCTGCAGCTGCTCGTCCTCGGGCAGGTCGGTCACGCCCGGGACGCCCTCGGTGATCGCCTTGGCGATGTCGGCGATGTACTCGCCGACGTAGCCGTCCTCCGGCACCGGCCGGCCGTTGGCGGAGGCCTGGAGCGACTTGGCGAACTTGGAGATCTGCACGCCGGCGTCGTTGAGGTAGTACTCGGTGGTGACGTCGGCACCGGTGGCGCGCAGCACGCGGGCCAGCGAGTCGCCGACGGCGGCCCAGCGGACGCCGCCGATGTGGATCGGGCCGGTGGGGTTGGCGGAGACGAACTCCAGGTTGATCTTCAGACCCTTGTGGGCGTCGTTGTGCCCGTACGTCGCCCCGGCCTCGACGATGGTGCGGGCCAGCTCGCCCTGGGTGGCGGCGTCGAAGGTGATGTTCAGGAAGCCCGGACCGGCGATGTCGACCTTCGCGACCCCGGTGATCCCTCGCAGGCGGGAGGCCAGGACGTCCGCCACGGCGCGCGGCGGCTTGCCGGCCGGCTTCGCGAGCTGGAGGGCCACGTTGGTCGCGTAGTCGCCGTGGTCCCTGTTCTTGGGCCGCTCGATCGTCACGTGCTCGGGCACGGCGACGGTCAGCTCGCCCGCCTCGACGGCGGCGCTCACTGCGGCCTGGACTGCCTGGGAAAGCTCTGCGGGGGTCACGACGCCAAGCGTAGGCGAGGTGGGGTGGGCGCCCGCCACTCGGTTTGCCGGTTGAGACGCAGTTGCACAGCACTCAGCCCCGATCGGTCCCCTCTGTTCGCTGAGGGCGAAACCCTTCGGCCGGTCGGCCCGGGGTGACGCGCCCCAACGTCATCAGGCGGCGCACCAGGGCCACCAGGTCCGCCGGGTCGAAGGGCTTGCCGAGGTAGCCGTCCACCCCGACCGACTCCCCCAGGTCCAGATCGGCCGGCGTGCACGCGCTCACGATGGCGATCGGCAGCAGCCGCGTCCCGGGCGCCGCCCGCAGCCGGGCCGCCGTCCGCAGACCGTCCAGCCTCGGCATCATCACGTCCAGCGTCACCACGTCGGGCTTCACCCGGCGGACCACCTCCAGGCACTCGGCACCGTCGGCGGCGGTCACCACCTCGAAGCCCTCAAGCTCCAGGTTGACCCTGATCAGCTGGCGGATCACCTCGCTGTCGTCCACCACGAGGACCCGCCCGGACACTCCCGACACCTCACCGAGGGTATCGGCGCCCCCACCGCCCCGTCCGGCCTTTCCGCACTTCCACCCGCCCCCGCGGATCCGCCTCCGGCACCCCGCCCCGAAACCCGTGCACGGAGCACGTCCGGAGCCTGGTAATGTTCTCCACGTCGAAGCGAACGCGACGACAACAACAGCAGGCCCCCGTAGCTCAGGGGATAGAGCACCGCCCTCCGGAGGCGGGTGCGCAGGTTCGAATCCTGCCGGGGGCACTTCGCGAGAAGTGCTTGAACAGGCCCAGCCCAGCGGTTAGTTACCGCAGGACTGGGCCTGATTCGTTTTCCGGACCACGCAACGGCGGCCGGGGGCGGTGGAGTTGTCCCCCGCCCCCGGCCGCCGCCGTACGGTCAGGCCGCGTTGGCGGTGCCCTCCACCGGGGCTGGGAACGACTCGACCGGGCCGAAGTCCTTGAAAGTGGCCGTGTTGAGGCCCGGGATGCCCCGCATGTCCATCCGCTGCTCGAAGCGGATGGTGCGGCCCTGCTTGTCGATCCACTGGTCGCAGTCGAAGCCGGTGACGCCCTTGGCCTTCATCCTGCGCTGGGTGCTCGGGTCGATGGCGGCCACGTCGTCGATGCCGAGGTGCCCCTTCAGGTGGTAGGTCGGGACGCCGTCCTGCTGCTCCATACCGACCCGGGCGGCGGGGCCGGTCGCCAGCAGGAGCTTGGCGTAGCCCGCGTAGTCGGCCTGCTGGTTGTCCTCGGAGCGCGGGGCCTTCGTCCAGCCGCTGCCCGGCTTGGCCAGGTCGCGGTAGTAGTAGCCGTCGGCCGTCACGACGGTCTCCATCCGCACCGCCTGGGCCTCCGGCATGTCGTCCGCCGTGCGGACCTCCATCCGGCCGGTGAACACGGTGTCGACGTTGACCCGGCCGGTGGTGGTCAGCACCTTCCGGCCGGCGGCCTCGGTGAGGATCGTCATGGTCGCCGCGCCGGGCGCGCGCTTGGTCGCCAGCGCCTGCGCGGGGTCGAAGTCCCCGGCGGCGGACGGGGCCGCCGAGGTGGGTGCGGCGCTCGTGGGCGTGGCACTCGTGGGTGCCGCGCTCGTGGGTGCCGCGCTCGTCGGTGCGGCCGAGGTGGAGGTGGGTGCGGCCGAGGTGGCGGCGGTGGACTTGTCGGTGTCGTCGTTGCAGCCGGTGAGGGCGGTCAGGGCGACGACGGTCGCGGTGGCGACGAGGACGGTGGCACGGCGCATGGCGGATTCCCCCCGGGGCTTCGTGGCTCTGTGTGCGAAGAGCTTGGCACGAACGGCCCGCGGGAATCGAACCGGTATCCGGGTCAGTGGGCGGGGGTGCCCGCGGCCTCGGTGTAGAGGGCGGCGATGGTGTGGTCGAAGTAGGCGCTGTACGAGATGTCGGGGGTGTCGCCGCCCTCCTGGTAGCCGCCGATGGCGCCGATGACGTGGCCGGTGGTGGTGGAGATCCAGGGGCCGCCGCTGGTGCCGCCCGGGTAGTCGGGGCAGTCGACGACCCGTTGGAAGGCGCTCTGCCGGCCGGTGGTGTTGGTGCAGAGCAGCGGCTGTTCACGGCCGGCCGGGTAGCCGTAGAGGCGGACGGGGGTGCCGAACGGCTCGTCGGTGCCGAGGGTGTTGCCGCCGACCACGTCCTCGATCCGGCGACCGGCGGCGTCGGCGGCGGTCTCCAGGATCGCGAAGTCCTCGTCCTGGTCGCCGTCCCGGGACCAGCCGGCGGTGGTGTGCACGGCGGTGACCCGCCAGGTGCCGTACGGGGCGCGGCCGTCGCGGTAGCCGGGGGCGAAGGTGACGCCGGCCGGGTCGTCCAGGCAGTGGGCGGCGGTGAGCAGCAGGTTCCCGGTGGGGCTGTGCAGCACGCTGGCGGTGCAGAAGTGGTCGCCGGGCTGGACGGCGCCGGTGAACAGCGCGCCGACGGTGGCCGCCTCGGGGGTGGCCGGGGCGACGGCGGTGGTGCCCGGCGGGGTGTCCGACGCGGGAGTGACGGCGGGGGTGGGAGTGGGTGTGGGGGTGCGTTCGGTCGTGAGGACGGGCTCGGACGCGGGCGTGGGCTGGGCCGCGGGCGTGGGTTCGGGGGGCGGCGCGGCGACCGCGGGCGGGACCGGGGTGGGCGTGGCGGCGGTGGGCGTGGCGGCCGGGGAGTCGGCGGCGGTGGCCCGGGAGGTCACGCTGTGGGTGCCCGTGACGACCGCGGCCACGGTGAGCACGGAGAGCGTCGTGGTGAGCAGGGTCGGGGCCAGGAGGCGGCGTCGGGGTCGTCGGCGGCGGTGCTGGCCCATGCCTGGTCGGCTCCTGCCCTGGTCGGCGGTGCTGCGGGGACGGTCCGACTATGGCGGCTGGAGCTTGGAGGGCCGTGATGCGCGGCTGGGAGCCGGATGAGAATTCAACCGGTCGTCCCCGCCCCCGGTCTTCGGCGACCGGAGGCGGGGACGGGGGTACGGGGGTACGGAGGTACGGGACGGAGGGTGAAGGGTCAGGGGGCGCGCTGCCGCTGGGCCGCGGTCTGCGCGTCCGCTCCGGCGGGGGTCTCGGCGGCGGCGGTCGCGGCGGTCGCGTCCGTCGCCCCGCCCGTCGCGCCGGTGGCCTCGCCCGGTGCCGGCCGGTGGTCGATCATCACGAAGGCGATCAGCGCGGCCAGCAGCAGGATGCCCATCGCCACCCAGGTGGCCACCACGTAGCCGTGCACCGCGCCCTGGGCCCGCACCCCTGGATCGGAGGCGATCCGGGTGGCCAGCCAGCTCGCGGTGGCGCTGGCCGCGATGGTGTTGAGCAGCGCCGTGCCGAAGGAGCCGCCGACCTGCTGGGCCGAGTTGATGGTGGCCGAGGCGGCGCCGGCCTCGTTCGGCGCGACGCCGAGGGTGGCCAGGCTCATCGACGGCATGAACACCAGGCCCATACCGAAGCCGAGCAGCAGTTCGGCGGGCAGCACCATGCCGGCCCACGGGCTGCTGACCTTCATCTGGGTCAGCCAGGCCATCCCGGCGGCGGCGAGCAGCAGCCCCGGCCCGATCAGGTTGCGGGATGGGATCCGGGTCATCAGCCGGGCCGCGAAGCCGGTCGAGGCGATCACGATGGCGGCGGTCATCGGCAGGAACGAGACGCCGGACATCACCGGCGAGAACCCCTTGATCACCTGCAGGTAGTAGGTCAGGAACAGGAACAGGCCGAACATGCCGACCATGGCCAGGCCGACCGAGAGCGCGCCGCCGCCCCGGTTCCGTTCGGCGACGATGTGCAGCGGCAGCAGCGCGTGCGGGGTGCGCTTCTCCACCAGCACGAACAACGCCAGCAGGGCCACGCCGAGCAGCAGCGAGCCCAGCACCAGCCAGTCGCCCCAGCCCCGGGTGACCGCCTCGGAGGTGCCGAACACGATGGCGAGCAGACCGCCGCAGCCGAGCAGTGCGCCGGGCAGGTCGAGTTTCACCCGGGTGCCCTTGCCGATGTGGTCGCGGGTCAGCACCGAGAAGGCCGCGAAGGCGGCCCCGATCGCGATCGGGGTGTTGACGAACAGGCACCAGCGCCAGTTCAGGTACTCGGTGAGCAGGCCGCCGAGGATCAGGCCGATCGCGGCGCCGCCGCCGGCGATCGCGCCGAAGATGCCGAAGGCGGTGCTCCGTTCCTTCGGATCGGAGAAGGTGGTGGAGAGCAGCCCCAGCGCGGACGGGGCGAGCAGGGCTCCGAAGGCGCCCTGGAGGGCACGCGCGCCGAAGAGCATCTCGGGGCCGCTCGCGGCGCCGCCGATCGCGGAGGCGAGGGCGAAGCCGAGCAGGCCGATGGTGAAGACCCGTTTACGGCCGAAGAGGTCGCCGAGCCGGCCGCCGAGGAGCAGCAGTCCGCCGAAGGCCAGCGTGTAGGCGGTGATCACCCACTGCCGGTCCGCGTCCGATATCCCGAGGTCCTTCTGCGCCGACGGGAGGGCGATGTTCACGATGGTGATGTCGAGGACGATCATCAGCTGGGCGATGGCGATGACCGCCAGGGCCCACCAGCGGCGGGAGTCCGCCGGCTGATGACCGGTGGCAGCTTGGGAAGACACGTCGGGAGCCTTTCCGAAGGGGCGGAGAGGTCACGCAGTCGCCTTCCAGCCAAACGCGCGAAATCGCGATTGGCAAGGAAAAATCTGACCAAATCGGTTGAAATGGGACCAAAGAACCAGACGGCCCGGGACCACCGCCCGAGGCCCCCGGGACCATGCCCGGGGGCCTGCGGGGAGGGGTCGGCCGGCCGTGCCCGTCGGGGCCCGGCCGGAGCGCGGCTAGAGCGCCGAGAGCTCCGCGACCAGGTCGTCCAGGCCGAGCGAGCCCTGCGAGAGCGCCGCCATGTGCCAGGCCTTGAGGTCGAACTCCTCGCCGCGCGCCTCGTGCGCGGCCCGGGCCGCCGCCCGGCCGCGAAGCCAGGCCCGCTCGCCCAGCTTGTAGCCGATCGCCTGGCCGGGCAGGCCCAGGTAGCGGACCAGCTCGCTGTCCAGGAAGTCGGCGGAGAGCCCGCAGTACAGGCCGAAGAACTCGCGCGCGGCGTCCGGGGCGACCGGCTCGCCCGGGTGGTACGGCGAGTCGGCCGGGAAGTCCAGGCCGGCGTGCATGCCGATGTCGACGATCACCCGCAGCGCCCGCATCATCTGCGCGTTGAGGTAGCCGAGCCGGTGGCCCGGGTCGGTGAGGTAGCCGAGCTCGTCCATCAGGCGCTCGGCGTACAGCGCCCAGCCCTCCAGGTTGGCGCTCACCCCGCCGAGGCTGACCTGGTAGGTGGAGAGCTGGTCGGCGACGTAGTTCCACTGCGCGAGCTGGAGGTGGTGGCCGGGGACGCCCTCGTGGTACCAGGTCGAGACCAGGTCCCACTCCGGGAAGCGCTCCCGGCCGAGGGTCGGCAGCCAGGTCCGGCCCGGGCGGGTGAAGTCCAGCGAGGGCGCGGTGTAGTACGGCGCGGCGGCGCTGCCGGCCGGGGCGAGCATCGACTCGACCCGGGTGATCGGCTCGGCCAGGTCGAAGTGGACGCCCTGGAGGTCGGCGATCGCGCCGTCCATCAGGCCCTGGAGGAACTCACGGGCGGCCTCGGCGCCGAACCGCGCGGGCCCGTCGGTCTCCAGCCACTTCATCGCCTCCATCGGGTCGGCGCCGGGCTTGACCTTCTCGGCCTCGATCCGCATCTGGGCGAGCAGGCCGTGGAACTCCTGCCAGGCCCACGCGTAGGCCTCGTCGATGTCGAGGTCGGCGCCGGTCCAGTAGCGGACCCAGCGGCCGTAGCGCTCCCGGCCGGCGGTGTCCGGGGCGTCGGCGGCGGCCGGGCCGTAGACCTCGCGCAGCCAGTCGCGCAGCGCGGTGAGCTCCGCCGCGGCGGCGACGGCGTGCCCGGCCAGCTCCGCGCGCAGCGCCTCGGGGGCGTCCTTGACCAGCTCGCCGAACCAGCCGCCCGGGGTGTCCCCGGCCAGCCACTCGTCGAACTGGCCGGCCACCGTGGTCACCTGGCGGGGGCCGGAGAGCAGCCCGCGCTCGATGCCCTCGGCGAGGGTCGCGCGGTAGCCGGTGAGCGCGGCCGGCACCCGGGCGAGGCGGCGGCCGAGGATCGCCCACTCCTCCTCGGTGTCGGTGGCCATCAGGGTGAAGACGTCCCGCGTGTTGTGGACCGGCGAGCCCAGGTTCTGGACCGCCCGGAACCCCTCCCCCGCGTCGTGGACGGCGAGTTCGGCGGTGAGCCGCTCGCGCAGCAGGCGGGCGCAGCGCCGTTCGGCCTCGTCCCGGGGGGCGCCGGCCGCCTCCGCCGCGTCGAGCGCCGCCTCGGCCTCGTCGAGCCGGGCCAGGCTGGAGCGGCCGAGGTCCGCGATCGCCTCGGCGCCGGCCGGGGAGAGGTCGGGGAGGCGGTCGTCCTCGGGGTTGAGGCCCAGGTACACCGCGGTCAGCGGGTCGAGCTCGGCGAGGTCCCGCACGTAGTCGTCGGCGATACGGCGGGGGGTGGTGCCGTCGGAGCTGATCAGTTCAACCATCCGGACATCATTTCGTGACCCGGCCCGATTGCAAGCCCCTAACCGGTGGCATGGACCGGCCAAATCGGATGAACGGCCGGTTTTCCTTCACCCGTCCTTCCGGCGGGCTCCGGGAGGTGCGCCGGGACCCGCTGCGGGAGGTGCTCCGGGCCGCGTTCCGGGCCGCGTTCCGGGCCGCAGTCGCGCGCGCAGTCCGCGCAGGACCAGGCCCGGGTCCCAGCGCGGCCGGCCGCGCGCGAAGGGGAAGAAGCAGAAGCCGATCAGCATCGCGGTGAAGTGCCCGAGGTCCGTGAAGGTGTGCGAGGCGACCAGCGGCACCAGGTAGACGACCAGCACCCCGCCCCCGTACAGCCACCGCCAGCGGCCGGCGAACCGGTGGGCGAGCACCGCGACCACCCCGGCCAGCGCGTACGAGACCCCGACGTCCACGGTGTCGGCCATGCTCCGCTGCAGACTCCCCCGGACGATCCCCCAGGCGACCACCCCCTCGCTCACCAGGGTGGCCAGCACGTGCGCGGTCGCCGCCACGGTGAACCAGCGCGCGGTGCCCAGCCAGCGCTCGGCGTTGGCGTGGAACAGGGTGAACAGCACCAGGTAGAGCGGCCAGCTGGACTGCTCGGTCCACAGCGCGCTGGCCATCAGGGCGTGCACCGGGCGCGAGCGCAGCTGGTCGAGGTTGGTCGACCGGGCGGCCAGGAACCAGTCCAGGGTCCGCTGGTCCATCCGCGCCACCACGAAGCTGGTGGCCGCCAGCACCAGCAGCCACAGGTACGTCCCCGGGGCCGAGCGGACCCACGACCAGAGCGCGCGGGGCGCCCCGCGCAGCCGGTGCGCGCGGGGCGGCCGTTCCAGCGTCTGCGCCATCCGGCGGGGCCTCCTCGATCGATCCGATCCGGTCCGCCCCCCTCGCGCGGCCCCCGCCCCGCGGTCCGTCCCCATCCTGCGGTCCGGAGCGCCCGCCCGCCGCCCGGGGCACCCGCCGGACGGACCCGGCGCCCGCGGGACGGACCGGGTGCCCGCCCGGGGAGCGGCAAACACCCGTTCGGAAGATCGGCGCACAGCCGGATCCCATCCGGCCCGCGGCCGTTACGCTGACCGCCATGGATGCCAGCTCAGCGCCCGTCCCGCCCGCGACCGAACCGGCACGGCCGCGCCGTGCCGGGTACCGGCGGCTGCCGGTGCAGCAGCGGCGCGAGCAGCTGATCGCGGTGGCGCTGGAGCTGTTCGCCACCCGGCCTCCCGAGGAGGTCGGCCTGGACGACGTCGCGGAGGCCGCCGGCGCCTCCCGGCCGCTGGTGTACCGCTACTTCGCCGGCGGCAAGCAGCAGCTGTACGAGGCCGCGCTGCGCAGCGCCGCCGACCGGCTGACCGCCCGGTTCACGGTGCCGGTCAGCGGGACCCCGACCCAGCAGCTGTCCGCCGTGCTGGAGCGGTACTTCGACTTCGTCGCCGAGCACGACGCCGGCTACTCGGCGCTGCTGCGCGGCGGTTCGGTGGTGGCGACGGCGCGCACCTCGGCGATCGTGGACGACGTCCGGCGGGCGGCGCTGCGGCGGACGCTGGGCCACCTCGGGGTGCGCCAGCCCGGACCGCGGCTGAGCCTGCTGGTGCGGTCCTGGATCGCGGTGGTCGAGGGGGCCTCGCTGAGCTGGCTCGACGAGGGCCGGGCGCTGCCGGTGGCGGAGCTGCGGGAGCTGCTGGTGGACCAGTTCGTGGCGATGGCGGCGGCCACCGCGCTGCACGACGGGCAGACCGCCGAGGTGCTGGCCGCGCTGCTCGTCCTGGAGGGCCAGGACTCGCCCCGGACGGCGCGGCTGCGGGCGGCGCTCACGGTGCCGGCCCCGCCCTCCTGACCCCGACCCCCGTGCCCGGGGCCGGGGCCGGGGCCGGGCCGGGCGGGCCCCGGGCTGCCTCAGGCCTTGCCGAGGACCTGCCGCTGTCGGCCGAGGCCCTCGATCTCGATCTCGACCACGTCGCCGGGGGCCAGGAACGGCGTGCCCGGGCGGCCCAGGGTGACCCCGGCCGGGGTGCCGGTGACGATCACGTCGCCCGGCTCCAACACCATGAACCAGCTGAGGTAGCGGACCAGTTCCAGCACCGGGAAGATCATCCGTTCGGTGGACCCGTCCTGCCGCTGCTCGCCGTTGACCCAGAGCCGCAGCGGCAGCCGCTGCGGGTCCGCCACCTCCTCGGCGGTGACCAGCCAGGGCCCGAGCGGGGTGAAGGTCTCCGCCGACTTGCCCTTGTCCCACTGGCCGCCGCGCTCGAACTGGAAGGCCCGCTCGGTGACGTCGTTGGCGATGGTGTACCCGGCGATCACCGCGGCCGCCGCCGCGTGGTCGTCCAGGTAGCGGGCGGTGCGGCCGATCACCACGGCCAGTTCGGCCTCGTAGTCGGTCTTCTCGCCGCCGCGCGGCACCAGCACCTCGTCGTACGGGCCGACCACCGTCGAGCTCGGCTTCAGGAAGACCACCGGCTCGTCCGGCACCGGGACGCCCGCCTCGGCCGCGTGGTCCCGGTAGTTCAGGCCGATGCCGACCACCTTGCCCGGCCGGGCCACCGGCGGCCCGACCCGCTGTCCGCCGATCTCGGCCACCGGCAGCCGGCCGGCCGCCAGCAGCCCGGCCAGGTCTGCCAGGCCGCTCCGGTCCAGCCCGGCGAGGAAGCCGCCGTCGATGTCCCCGGTCACCCCGGAGAGGTCGTACGCGGTCCCGTCCCGGTCCAGCACGACCGGGCGCTCGGCGCCCGGCGGGCCGACGCGAAGGAACTTCATCCGGTCCTCACCCACCCCACGTTCGTCGCGGTGCGCCGGGTGGTCGCGGACCGGTCCCGGCGCTCGTCCGTGAGGTATATCAACGGCCCGCCGGGCCGGGCCAGCCCCCCGGACCCGGCGGGAACCTCCCGATCCGCCCCCGCCGGACCGGCCCGGCCCCGGCCGTCCGCACGATTGACAGGGCGCCGGACCCGGTCCGCTTCACGCCCCGGGCGAACACGCGATCGAACCGCCGCCCGGTGGCGCAGGATCCGCTCATGGAGATCACCCGCGTACGACCCGAACTGACCGCCGTCACCCTCGCCTTCGGCACCGCCTACCTCTGGCGCGACCCGGACGGCACGCTCACCCTGGTCGACACCGGCATCGCCGGACAGGCCGACGCGATCGAGGCCGCGATCCGCGCCGTCGGCGCCGACCCGGCGGCCCTGCGCGCCATCGTGCTCACCCACCACCACGAGGACCACAGCGGCTCGGCCGCCGAACTGAGCGGGCGGCTGGGCGCCGAGGTGCTGGCGCACCGGCTGGAGGCCCCGGTGATCCGCGGCGAGCGGGAGCCCGTGCCACCCGTGCTGAGCCCCTTCGAGCAGGAGATCTGGGACGCCCTGCCGCCGCGGCCGCCGGCCCCGCCGTGCCGGGTGCACCGCGAGGTCGAGGCCGGCGAGGTGCTCGGCTTCGGCGGCGGCGCCGTGGTGGTGCACGTGCCCGGCCACACCGACGGCTCGATCGCGCTGCACCTGCCCGAGCACGGCGTGCTGTTCACCGGCGACCTCGCGGCCAACGTCGACGGCCGGACCATGCCGGGCGTCTTCCACACCGACCCGGCGCTGGCCCTTGCGTCCTTCCACCGGCTGACCGAACTCGACGCCGAGACCGTGCTGTTCGGACACGGCGAGCCGATCGCGGCGGGCGGTTCAGCCGCGCTGCGCCGTGCCGCCGAGCAGTTCGGCGAGCGGTAGCGGCCCGGCCCGGTCGGGCTCCGCGCCGTCGCTCGCGCGCTCCCAGCGGGCCAGGTCGCGCGCGACGTCGGCGTGCGCCCGCGGGTGGCCGTCCAAGGTCGGCAGCAGCTCGCGCAGCAGTGCGGCGGCGGCCCGCGGACTGCCCGAGCGGGCCAGCCAGAGCGCCAGGTCGTGGCAGGTCCGCAGGGTCCGCGGGTCGGCCGGGCCGAAGGCGCGGGCGAACTGCGGGATCAGCGCGACCAGCTGTTCGACGGCCCGCTCCGGCGAGCCGGCCGCGCCGCGCCGCCAGGCGTCGTCGGCCTTGCGCCGCAACTCCTCCGGGTCGGTGCCGACCTTGATGTCGCGCAGCCGGCGGCGGACCTCGGCGGCGTCGGCGGGCCGGTCGGCCGGGTCCTTGGCGAGCAGTTGGAGGATCAGCCGGTCCAGCGCCGGGTCGGGGGTGCCGGGCGGCGGCGGCTCCTCGTGGAGGTGCGCGTACATCATGGTGACCGCCGAGCCGGCGTTGAACGGTCGGCTGCCGGTGCACAGCTGGTAGAGGACGACGCCGAGCGCGTACAGGTCGGCCCGGCCGTCGAGCTGCTCCCCCGACCAGCACTCGGGCGCCAGGTAGGGCGGGGTGCCGATGACCACGCCGGTGGAGGTGAGCCCGCCGCCGGCCTGGGTGAGCAGGCGGGCGATGCCGAAGTCCAGCACCTTGGCCTCGCCGTCATCGGTGATCATGATGTTCTCGGGCTTGATGTCCCGGTGCACCACGCCGTTGCGGTGCGCGGCGTCCAGCGCCTTGCACACCTGCCGCACCCAGCGGAGCGCGACCGGCACCTCCGGCCGGCCGGCGGCCAGCAGCGCGGAGAGCGGACGGCCCTGGACCAGCTCCATCACCAGGTAGTGGGTCCAGCGGGCGCCGTCCCGCACCCGGCCGTAGTCGTACAGGGTGACGATATGCGGATTGGAGAGGCCGCCGACCGTCCTGGCCTCCCGGATGAACCGGCCGACCGCGTCCTCGTCGCCGGCCTTCTCCTCGGAGAGCGCCTTGAGCGCGACCGGCCGCCCGATGGTCTCGTCGTGGGCGGCCCAGACCACGCCGAACCCGCCCCGGCCGAGCTCCCGGTCCAGCCGGTAGCGGCCGCCCACGACATCGCCCGCCTTCATGCCTGCCCCCAAGTCCGCCGGAATCGAACGCCGTTCATGCTGACCGGGTCACGATAGCGGTGGGGGGCGGCAGGGAGGTGAACGGGCCGGGACGGCCGCCGGAGCCGGCGCCGCGAGGGCGCTACGGCTTGGTCTTGGGCAGGCCCACCGGGTTGACCTCGGAGGCCTGGACGGCCTCCGCGTCCAGGCCCCAGCGCTTCAGCACCTGGGCGTAGGTGCCGTTCTTGATGACCTCGTCGATCGCCCCGTTCAGCGCCTTGACCAGGCCGTTGTCCTTCTTGGTGGTGGCCGCGATCTTGCCGAGCACCTCGGCGCCGCCGCCCGAGTAGGTGCCGATCACCTCGGTCTCGCCGGTCTGCACGGCGTGGAAGGCGGCCACCGGGTTGGGGCCGACATAGGCGTCGATCCGGCCGGAGGAGAGCGAGAGATAGTAGTCGGCGGCGGCCTGGAAGTACTTGATCTCGGCCGGCTTCAGGCCGTTCTTGACGTTCTCCTCGTTCCAGGCCAGCAGCAGCTTCTCCTGGTTGGTGCCGGAGGCGACGGCGAGCGTCCTGCCGGCGATGTCCTTCGGCCCGGTGACCTTCCAGCCGGCGCCCTTCTTGGCCTCGAAGCCGAGGATGTCGAGGCGGTAGGTGGCGAAGTCGTACTTCTCCTTGCGGGCCTCGGTGACGGTGATGTTGGAGATGCCGACGTCGTACTTGCCGCTGTCCAGGCCGACGAAGATGTTCTCCCAGGAGACCGGGTTGAACTCGACCTTCAGGCCGAGCACGTTGCCGATCAGCGAGGCGATGTCCGGCTCGACGCCGATGATCGTCTTGTCGTCGTTGGCGTAGAAGTCCAGTGGCGGCGTGGTGCCGATCGAGTCGACCACGGTCAGCGTGCCGCGCTTTCTGATCTCCTCCGGCACCAGGGCCGCGAGCGCGTCCACCTTGGGCGTGCTCACCCGGTTCTGGTTCGGCGTGAGGTTCACCGTGGCGCCGTTGGGCGCGGTGCTGCCCTTGGCGGGGGCGAGTTCCGCCGCGGCGTCCGAGGAGCTGCCGCAGGCGGCCAGGGTGAGGGCGGCGGCGAGCGCGGCGGCGGTGACGAGGGCGCGACGGGGTACGGACATGGCGGAACTCCTGCGGGTGTGGTGAGAGAGAGGGGAGAAAGCGGTGTGCTCAGAGGACCTTGGCGAGGAAGGCCTTGGTCCGTTCGTGCCGCGGCTCGTCGAGGACGGCCCGCGGCGGGCCCTGCTCGACCACCACGCCGTCGTCCATGAAGACCACGGTGTCGGCGACCTCGCGGGCGAAGCCGATCTCATGGGTGACCACGATCATCGTGGTGCCGGCCCGGGCCAGGTCCTTGATCACGTCGAGCACCTCGCCGACCAGCTCCGGGTCGAGCGCCGAGGTCGGCTCGTCGAACAGCAGCACCTTGGGGTCCAGCGCCAGCGCCCGGGCGATCGCCACCCGCTGCTGCTGGCCGCCGGACAGCTGGCGCGGGTAGGCGTCCGCCTTCTCGGCCAGGCCGACCCGGTCGAGCAGCTCCAGGGCGCGGGCCCTGGCCTGCGCCTTCGGCCGGCGCAACGCGCTGACCGGCGCCTCCACCAGGTTCTCCAGCACGGTCAGGTGCGGGAAGAGGTTGAAGTTCTGGAAGACGAACCCGATGTCGGTGCGCTGGCGCAGCACCTCGCGCTCCCGGAGCTCGTGCAGCCGGTCCCCGGAGCGGCGGTAGCCGATCAGCTCGCCGTCGATCGCGACGAAGCCCCGGTCCACCTTCTCCAGGTGGTTGATCGAGCGCAGCAGGGTGGACTTGCCGGAGCCGGACGGGCCGAGCACCACGGTCACCGAGCCGGCCGGGACGTCGAGGTCGACGCCGCGCAGCACCGCCTGCGGACCGAAGCTCTTGTGCAGGCCGCGGACCTGCACCATCGGCGCCGGCCCGGCGGCGGGCCCCTGGGCGGCTTCCTCGACGGCGGTGGTCACGAGCGTCCTCCAGGGGATGCGGTCTTGGTGGCGGCGAGGGTGCGGGCGCGCAGGCCCCGGACGAGGTCCCGGGCCCGCTGCAGCGGGGTCGGCGGCGGGGTGCGGTCCGCGCCGCGGGCGAAGTAGCGCTCGACGTAGTACTGACCGATCGACAGCACGGTCGTCAGCAGCACGTACCAGACGGTGGCGACCATCAGCATCGGCACCACCCGGCCGGTCCGGCCGTACACCACCTGCACCTGGTAGAAGAGCTCGCCGATGGCCATCACGTAGACCACCGAGGTGCCCTTGAACAGCGAGATCACCTCGTTCGCGGCGGCCGGCAGGATGCCGCGCATGGCCTGCGGCAGGACGATCCGCCAGGCCTGCCGCCAGCGCGGCACGCCCAGGGCGGCGGCGGCCTCGCGCTGGCCGGGGTCGACGGCGATGATGCCGCCGCGGATGATCTCGGCGGCGAACGCGGCCTGGTGCAGCCCGAGGCCGAGCACCGCCGCGCCGAGCGCGCCCAGCACGCCGACCGTCTCGAAGTCGCCGAAGGTCGGCCCGAACGGGATGCCGAAGCCGAAGGTCTTGTAGAGGTAGGACAGGTTGAACCAGAAGACCAGCTGGACGATCAGCGGGATCGACCGGAACGCCCAGACGTAGGCCCAGGCGATGGACTGCAGGACCACGCTGCGGGAGAGCCGCAGCGCGGCCACCACGGCGCCCAGCAGGAAGCCCAGCACGGTGCCGTAGGCGGTGAGTTCGATGGTCCGGCCGACGGCGCGCAGGATGGTGTCGGTGGAGAAGAAGAGCCGGAAGGTGGCCCAGTCCCAGCCGGGGTTGGTGGCCAGCCCGTGGGCGAACTGGGCGAGTACGACGAGGGCGGCGAGGCCGGCGGCCAGCCGCCAGGGGTGACGGGCGCGGACGGTGCGCAGTCCGGCCAGCTCGCCGAGGTCGAGCGGGGGCTTGAGGACGGTGGCTGCGGGTTTCACGAGTGGTGCGGTGGTGCTGACGGTCATGGCGGGACTCCTCCGAGGGGGCGTGGACAGCGGGTCACGTGTGCTCGGGCGGGCTGATCTGCGACTCCTTGATGGCGGAGTCGGTCACGCCCCACTTCTTGAGGATCCGGTCGTAGCTGCCGTCCTTGATCAGCTGGTTGACGGCCGCCTGGAACGCGGGCGTGAGCGGGGAGCCCTTCTTGAACGCGAACCCGACGTCCAGGCGGTGGAACTCGCCGAGGAACCTGATGCCCGCCGCCTCCTGGGAGGCCTGGTAGCGCAGGCCGTTGATGGTCGACATGGTGATGTCGATCCGGCCCTGCTGGAGGCCGGTCAGGACGGCGCCGGTCTCGCTGAACGCCTTCACCTCGTAGGGCTGCTTGCCGGCGTCGGTGCAGACGTTCTTCTTGGCGTTCAGCGTGGTCTCGAAGGTGGTGCCGGCGCCGGTGCCGATGGTCAGGCCGCAGAGCTGGACGAGGTCGGTGACCGGCTGGATGGTGGTGTTGTCCTTCTTGACCGCGAAGCCCTGGCCGTCGTCGATGTAGGTGACGAAGTCGATGGTCTTCAGCCGGGCCGTGGTGACCCCGAAGTTGCCGGTGCCGACGTCGTACTTGCCGCTGCCGAGCGCGGGCAGGATGGTCTCGAACGCGGCCTCCTCGCGCTGCACGGTCAGGCCGAGCACCTTGGCCACCGCGTCGGAGAAGTCGACGTCGATCCCGGCCGCCTTCTTGGTGGCCTGGTCGGCGTAGAACGCGGAGGGCGGGGTGCCGAACGAGGAACCGAACTTCACCGTCCCGGCGGCCTTGACCTCGGCGGGCAGCAGCGCGGCGGCGGCGTCCGACTTCTTGATGCCGGAGACGAGGTCCTCGGCGGCGGCGGAGACGGCCTGCTGTCCGGGGGCCAGCGCGGACGGGGTCTTCGGGTCCGAGCCGCACGCGGCCAGCGCCAGGACCGGCAGCAGGGCGGTGCTCGCGAGCAGGCGGCGGCGGACGGTGGTGGTTCTCACGGGAGAGGTGCCTTTCGGGGGTTTCTGCACGAGTTCAGGGGAGCTGCTTCTCGAACGGCAGCGGGCCGATGGTCAGCGGATCGGCGGTGACGTCGAACAGCGGGGTGTAGCCGTTGACCAGGTAGAGCCCCTTGGCCTCGGGCTGGCGCGGGCCGGTGGTGAGGTAGATCCGGCGGTAGCCGACGGCGGCGGCGGAGCGCTCCAGTTCGGCGAGCACCCGGGTGGCCAGGCCCCGGCGGCGGTGCGCCGAGTGCGTCCACATCCGCTTCACCTCGGCGGTGTGCTCGTCGTACCGCTTGTACGCGCCGCCGGCCACCGGCTCGCCGTCCTCCAGCAGGAGCAGCAGCTCACCGCCGTGCGGCGGAGTCCAGCTGTCGGCCGGGTAGCGGGTCATCTCCTGGTGCGCGTCGGGCCCGTAGCGGGTGACGTACTCCTCGGTGAGCTCGCGCACCAGCGGCTCGGCGAGCGGGTCGTCGATGGCGACCCGGCGGACCTCGACCTCCAGGGCCCGCGCTCCGCTCACGACTGCACCGCGATCAGCTGCCGCCGGTCGCGCTCGGCCCGGTCGGCCTGCTCGGCGGCGGCCGCGGCCTTCTCGGCGTCCCGCTTGGCGACCTCCTCGCGGACCAGCGGGATGACGTACCGGCCGAAGTCGATGGCGTCGTCCAGCAGCTGGTAGCCGCGCGCGGAGAGGATGTCCACGCCGAGGTCGTAGTAGTCGAGCAGCGCCTGGGCGACCGTCTCCGGGGTGCCGACCAGGGCGTTGGAGTTGCCGGCCCCGCCGGTGGCGGCGGCGGTCGGGGTCCACAGCGCCCGGTCGTAGCGCTCGCCCGCCTCGGCGATCTCCACCAGCCGTTGCGAGCCGGTGTTTTCCGGCGCGCTGTCGCCCAGCGGGCGGCCGCGCCGGACCAGCTCGCCGTTGGCCCGGCGGGTCCGGATCGCGTCGACCGTCCGGTGCGCCTTCTCCCAGGCCAGCTCCTCGGTGGGCGCGATGATCGGCCGGAACGCCACCTGGATCCGCGGCACGTCGGCCCGTCCGGCGGCCTTCGCCGCCTCCTTCACCCGCTCGATCTGCTCGGCGGTCCGGGCCAGCGGCTCGCCCCACAGGCAGTAGACGTCCGCCTCGGCGCCGCCGGCCGCGTACGCCGCGTCCGAGGAGCCGCCGAAGGAGACGCCCGGCCGCGGCTGCTGGACCGGGAAGACGTCCGAGACGAAGTCGTTGAACCGGTAGTGCTCGCCCTCGTGGTCGAAGGGCTCCCGGCTGGTCCACGCCTTCTTGACGATCCCGATGTACTCCCGCGTGCGGGCGTAGCGCTCGTCCTTGGTGAGGAAGTCGCCCTCGCGCTGCTGCTCGTGGTCGTTGCCGCCGGTGATGAAGTGGACGGTGAGCCGGCCCTCGCTGATCCGGTCGAGGGTGGCGAAGGTCTTGGCGGCGAAGGTCGGGTACGAGACGTTCGGCCGGTGGGCGAGCAGGATCTGCAGCTTGTCGAGGCGCGAGGCGAGGAACGCGGCGGCGGGCGCCGGGTCGGGGGCGCCGGCGCCGTAGGCGAACAGCACCCGGTCCCAGCCGTGGTCCTCGTGGGCGCGGGCCAGCCGCAGCGTGTAGTCGCGGTCGAAGGCGGCGGTGGTGCGGGCGGCGCTCTCCGAGCCGTCGCCGGTGGCGGCGATGCCGAGGAATTCGACGGGCATGGTGGCGGAACCTTTCGGGTCGTGCGCAGTCCGGTGGGCTGCGGGTGGGCAGACCGGAGGCGGCCGGGGCGGGCCCGGGCCGTGGTGCGTGGTGCGGTGCGCGGTTCAGTGCGGCTCGGTGCGGGGCCGAGCTCGGTGCGAGGAGGCGCGGGCACGTGACGACCCACGGGGCGGACGGGGGAACTGCCGGAGCACAGCGCGGAGGTGCGGAGAAGGGGGCGGCGGCAGCGCGCGGTTGACGAACCGTCAGATCACGACGGTTCTCCCGGCCCGTGACGGGGCACCGAGGGAGGGCCCTCCGAGGGAGGACGGGGCCGGACGGACGGCCCGCTGCCGGGTCAGCCGCGACACGCCGCGGACCACACTCGACCGAAGTCGATGTGGTCGCGGGTGACCAGGGGCTGCTCGGCGTACATGGCCTCAAGTTGAGCAGTGAACCGCGCACGGCGTCAACCACCGTCCATTACCGCTCTGTTGCGATCTCCTGTCGCCCCGCGAAGCGCCCCGGGGCGCCGGTGCACCACCCCCTCGCCACCCTTGACACCCGCCGATCGCTCACGCGTACGATCGAAGCGGAGTGCAGTGCAGGGCCGGCCGTGTTGAGGGACGCGGGCCGGCCGCAACGGCCGTACGTGACCACGCCGTACCCCGCCCGCCTGCCCGCGCCGCCCCGCGCGCCTCCCGCCTGGAGCCTCCGCCATGGCCACCCCGCCGGACGTCCTGCCCGCCCCCGCCACCCTCACCAAGCCCCCCGGCCCGCCGCCGGACACCGCCCCCGACGCCGCGATCGCCGGCGCCCGGACCGTCCCCCGCCGCCGCCCCGGCCAGTGGGTCTCCGCCGCCGTCGCCCTGCTGGCCTTCGCGATGGTGGTCAACTCGCTGGCCCGCAACAAGGCCTTCCAGTGGGACGTGGTCGCCGACTGGTTCACCGCCACCTCGGTGCTGAACGGCCTCACCCTGACGCTCTGGCTGACCGCCGTCACCCTGGGCCTCGGCTTCGTCCTCGGCACCCTCCTCGCCACCATGCGGCTGTCCGCCAACCCGGTGCTGCGCACGCTCAGCTGGATCTACATCTGGATCTTCCGCTCCACCCCGGCGCTGGTGCAGCTGCTGCTCTTCTTCAACATCGGCGCCCTCTACCCGACGCTCGGCCTGGGCATCCCGTTCGGCCCGGAGTTCCTCACCGTCCGGACGGTCAACCTGTTCGGCCCGACCCTCACCGCCGTCGTCGGCCTCA
The DNA here is from genome assembly GCF_040683335.1 of Kitasatospora sp. NPDC093806. Lineage (NCBI taxonomy): Bacteria > Bacillati > Actinomycetota > Actinomycetes > Kitasatosporales > Streptomycetaceae > Kitasatospora > Kitasatospora sp. NPDC093806. The sequence continues at coordinate 2,932 of NZ_JBFBDO010000011.1, read as the reverse complement.
CCCTGCTGGAGGCCGCGTACGCCGCCGAGGTGGTGCGCGGCGGCATCCTGTCCGTCGACCGCGGCCAGCTGGAGGCCGCCGCCGCGCTCGGCCTGGGCCGGTGGCGGGTGCTGCGGCGGATCGTCGTCCCGCAGGCGATGCGCTCGATCGTGCCGACCGCCGGCAACATGCTGATCGGCGCACTCAAGGGGACCAGCATCATCAGCGTGCTGGCCGTCTCCGACCTGCTCTACTCGGTCCAGCTGGTCTACCTGCAGACCTACCAGGTCATCCCGATGCTGATGGTCGCCACCATCTGGTACATCGTGATCACCACCGTGCTGTCCATCGGGCAGTACTACGTCGAGCGGTACTACGCCAAGGGCGCCACCCGCGAGGGCCTGCCGCCCACCCCGCTGCAGCGGGCCCGGGCCGCGTACCGCAGACTGCGCGCCACCGCCGCCGCGGAGGTGACCGCCAAGTGAACACCCTGGTCATCGTCGGCGCCGGTCCCCGCGGCACCGGCGTGCTGGAGCGGATCGCCGCCAACGCCCCCGAACTGCTGCCCCCCGACCGGCCGTTGCACATCCACCTGGTCGACCCCTACCCGCCCGGCGCGGGCCGGATCTGGCGGCACGAGCAGTCCCCGCTGCTGCGGATGAACTCGATGGCCGAGGACGTCACGATGTTCACCGACGAGCGCTCCACCATCGACGGCCCGGTCCGCCCCGGCCCCTCGCTCGCCGAATGGGCCGCCCGCCGCGCGGAGTTCGCGCCGTACCGGGAGGTCGCCGACCCCGACGTCCGGGCCGAACTGCGCGACCTGGACCCGACCGACTTCCCCACCCGGCGGGCCCAGAGCGCCTACCTGGACTGGGTGTTCCGGCGCGCCGTCGCCGACCTGCCGCCGCACGTCACGGTCACCGTCCACCGCGACACCGCGCACCGGATCGAGGGCCCGGCCGACGGCCCGCAGCGGGTCCACCTCACCGACCGGGTGCTCACCGCCGACCACGTCGTCCTCACCCTCGGCCACCTCGACTCCGCGCCCGCCCCCGGCTACGCCGCCGACGCCGCGTTCGCCGCCCGGCACGGCCGCTTCCACCTGCCGCCCGCCTACTCCGCCGACGCCGACCTCGACGGCATCGCGCCCGGCGAGCACACCGTGCTGCGCGGCTTCGGACTCGCCTTCGTCGACCTGGTCTCACTGCTCACCGAGGGCCGCGGCGGCCGCTTCGAGCAGACCGGCGACGGCCTGGTGTACCGGCCGTCCGGCCGCGAGCCGGTCGTCCACGTCGGCTCGCGGCGCGGCGTCCCGTACCACTCCAAGACCGGCTACCGGCTCCAGGGCCCGCGCCCGCCGCTCCCCCGCTACTTCGACGCGGCCGCCGTCGACGCCCTGCTCGACCGGCCCGGGGAGCTCGAACTGCGGCGCGACGTCTGGCCGTTGATGGCCAAGGACATCGCCTTCGGGCACTACCACGAACTGTTCCACGCCCACCCCGGGCGCACCACGCTGCCCTGGCCGGAGTTCCTGGCCGGCTACGACGCGCACGACTGGTACGCCCCCGGGCTGCGCGCGCTGATCGAACGCGCCGTCCCCGACCCGGCCGACCGGATCGACTTCGAACGGCTGGACTTCCCGCTGGCCGGCCTCGAACTCGGCACCGACGAGGAACTCCAGGAGCACCTGCGCCGCTACATCACCGAGGACGCCGACCGCCGCGCCGACCCCGCGCACAGCGCCGACCTCGGCGCCTTCCTCGGCATCCTGTCGCTCTTCGTCCAGCTGCCCCGGGTGCTCGGCTCCGGCCGGCTCACCGCCCGGTCGGTCGCCCGGGACGTCGACGAGTGGTTCTTCGGCTACTTCAGCTACCTGGCCTCCGGCCCGCCCGGCTTCCGGCTGCGCCAGCTGCTCGCCCTCTCCGAGGCCGGGGTGGTCCGCTTCCTCGGCGCGGGCGTCCGGGTCGAACGGGACGAGGCCACCGGCACCTGGCGGGCCTCCGGCGCCACCGTGCCCGGCCACTCCGTCACCGCCACCGCCCTGGTCGAGGCCTACCTGCCCAAGCACGCGCTGGCCCGCACCCGGGACCCACTGCTGCGCGAGCTGCACCGGGCCGGACGGATCGTCGAGGAGGTGGTCACCGACCCCGAGTACACCCACCGCTCCGGGCTGCTGACCATCCGCCCCGCCGACAGCCGCGTCCTCGACCCGCTCCTCGACGGCGCCCCGCACCCGCGCCGCACCGCGCTCGGCCCGCACACCAGCCTGCGCGCCGCCGCCGCCTTCGCCCGCCCGCGCACCGACTCCCCCGGCTTCCGGCAGAACGACGCGGCGGCCCGCGCCCTGCTCCGCGCCCTGGCAGGGCCCGAGTCCGTTACCGCGGCCCCGGCGGACGCCGCATCCACCCCGCGGGGCCGCTCCGTCCCCGTCTGACCCGCCGGGCGGCGGGGTGCCCCACCCCGCCGCCCGGACTACTCGCGGGTAAGGCTCAAGTCTCCATCAGATCACCTTGCCTGATCGATCATCCGATCCGTACGTTCGGTCCGCGCCGCGGCCCGCGCCCCGGACCGGGGTCAGGCCCGACTCCCCGACGCATCACGGCCGTTCGGCGCACCCAACCCTCCCCTTTCCTCATCAGACAAGGGTCTCAACCGTGCGTACCCGAATGTTCAAGACCAGTGCCGTCGCCGTGGTCTGCGCCGCCGCCGAGGTGCTGGGCATCACCACGATCAAGAACAACTGCTGACGTGGCCGGCTCCGCGGCCACCGCCGCCACCCTCACCCCGGTCCCCGCCGCCGCCCAGGAATCCGCGCTGGCCCTGCACGCCTCGGGCAGTGACGGCAAGGCCATCCGGGCCCTGCGCGACGGCACCTTCCTCGTGCTCCTCCACGGCCCCGCCGCCCTGGCCGCGCTCGTCCGGGACGGCGCCCTGCCCACCACCCACGCCG
>NZ_JBFBDO010000010.1:0-124154 GCF_040683335.1 Kitasatospora sp. NPDC093806 | reverse complement strand
CGCCGCCCGCTCCGGAGGCGCCGCCGGTGCGCGGGGCACCGCCGGAACGCGGGGCGCCACCGGAACGCGGGGCGCCACCGGTGCGCGGGGCGTCGGTGCCGCGGGTGCGGGGCTTGCGGCTGCGGCCGCCGTCACGGGGCTGCTGGGCAGGGGTGGTCACGGGTTCTCCGTCTGTCGACAGTCAACAGCCCCCGCTCGGGGGCTGGTCGGCCGTCGGAAAGGAGTGCGTACGCCGCCCCGGCCGTTCGGCGGCATGAGCGAGGGCCCGCACCGTGCGGTACGGGCCCTCGCTACGCGAGATCGCGAGTCAGCTCAGTGGCTGGACTCAGATGACGCGGATGTTCTCGGCCTGCGGGCCCTTCTGGCCCTGGGTGACGTCGAACTCGACCTTCTGGCCCTCGACGAGCTCGCGGAAACCCTGAGCAACGATGTTCGAGTAGTGCGCGAACACGTCCGGGCCGCCGGTCTCCTGCTCGATGAAGCCGAAGCCCTTCTCGCTGTTGAACCACTTCACGGTGCCGGTAGCCATAACCGTCTCCTCATACTGGGGCATCGGAGCCCACACCTCGTGGGCCCCAAAGTAGCCGCGATCCCCATCCGGAGACTGAAACACCGGACAAAACAAATGCGCCTGTTGGTTGGGACCAGCAGGCGCACACAAGCGTTCATGGGAACCAAAACTGCAACTGCTTCGACTGTAGCACGGTCGCACCCCGATTGACCGGGGATTTTCTGCTCCACAGATCACGTTTGCCGCCCCTGGGAAGCGGGCAGACGGCGCCCGCCGAAGCGGGCGCCGTCCGATCGGTCCGGCGGGCGGGAGGGTCAGCGCCGTCCGGCCGATTCCGGCAGGCCCTGCGCGGCGTACGGACCGCTTGGCGTGGCCGCCGAACCGCCGTGGCCGCCGTGGCCGCCCTTGCTGTCGCCGTGGCCGGGCCACCAGGCCCAGCGGCCGATCAGCGCGGTCAGCGCCGGGGTGAAGAACATCGCCATCACGAAGGCCGCCAGGAAGATGCCGAAGGCCATCGCGAAGCCGAACTCCAGCATGAAGATGTTGCCCGCGAGCATGAAGGTCGCGAACGACACCGCCAGGATGAAGCCGGCCGCCGCGACGGTCGGGCCGCCGTGGCGCAGGGCCTCCCGGGCCGCCTCACGCGGGTTGCGGCCCTCGCGGGCCTCCTCCCGCAGGCGGGCGATGATCAGGATGTTGTAGTCGGTGCCGATCGCCACCACGAACAGGTAGATGAGGATCGGCAGCATGAACATCATGCCGTGCTCGCCCTTGATGTTCTGGAACAGCAGGGTCGAGGAGCCCAGGGTGGCGCTGAAGCCGAGGCCGACCGAGGCCATCAGGTACCACGGGGCGACCACGCTGCGCAGCTGGAGGCCCAGGATCAGCAGGATCAGCAGACCCGCGACCGGGAACACCAGCTTGTAGTCGTGGCTCATCGCCAGGTTGATGTCCTTGTAGATCGCGGTCAGACCGCCGACCTTGGCCTCGGTGCCGGACGGCGCCTGGGCGTGGGCGACCTCGCGCAGCGCGGTGACGGTCTCGATCGCCTCGTTGCTGGCCGGCTCGTTCTTGAGCAGGACGGTGAAGTCGGCGGTCGCGCCGTCCTTGCTGACCTGCGGCTTCGGTGCGGCGCTGGCCACCCCGGGGACGGCGCCGAGCTTGGCGACGTAGCCGTCGAACGCGGCCTGGTCGAGCTTGCCGCCGCCCTTGGTGGTCAGGTAGACGTGCGTCGGGTCGGCGGCGCCGGCCGAGAAGCCGTTGACCAGCCGGTCCTGGACGACCATCGACTCCTTGTCCTTGGGCATGGAGCTGCCCGCGAGGTCGAAGGTGCCGTTGTAGCCGAGGGCGCCGAGGGTCAGGGCCACCAGCACGCCGCCGGAGGCCAGGGCGACCAGGGCGGGGCGCTTCTCGACGGTGCGGCCGAGGGCGGCGAACCGGGCGTCGCTGGGCTCGCGCATCCACTTCTTGCCGGGCCAGAACACCCCGCGGGCCGGGATGACCGCGAGCACGGCCGGGGCCAGGGTGAGCGAGGCGAAGGCGGTGACGACGACCGCGATGGCCAGCGCCGGGCCGAGCGCCTTGAACATGCCGAGGCTGGAGAGGATGAGCGCCGCGAAGGCGACGGTGACCGCGCCGGCCGCGGAGGCGATGGCCTCGCCGACCCGGCCGACGGCGCTGGCCACGGCCTCCTGGCGGCTGTCGCCGGCCCGCAGCCGCTCGCGGTAGCGGAAGGCGAGGAAGAGGAAGTAGTCGGTGCCGACGCCGAGCACCACGACGATCAGGATCGCCGACAGGATCGGCGTGCTCTCCAGCTTGAACGCCTTGGTGGCGAAGGCGATCACGCCGTTGGCCGTCGGCATCGCGATGACCAGCGAGAGCAGCACCGGCAGCAGACCGGCCAGGACGCTGCGGAAGATGATGCCGACGATGATCGCGACCAGCACCACGCTGCTGAGCGCGATGATGGCGTCGGCCGAGCCGGAGGCCTCCTTCTGGTCCAGCTGCTGGGCGGCGGCGCCGCCGAGCTGGAACTTCAGGGCGGTGCCGCCGGCGAGCGACTTGCCCTCCTCGCGGATCTTCTTGGCGGTCTCGCCGAAGTCCTCGGACTGCTGGATCGACTTGTCGATGGCGATCGGCGCCAGCGCGTACTTGCCGTCCTTGGAGGTCGACTGGTCGCTGACCGGGACGACCTGCTCGACGTGCTCGATCTTCTTGTCGCCGAGGCCCTTGACGACCTTCGCGATGTCGGCCTTGTCGGTGTCGCTCAGCGGTGCGCCGTCGGTGCGCTCGAACAGGGCGAGCGCGGAGGGCGTGAAGTTGGCCGGGAACGCCTGCTCCTGGAGCACCGAGGCCTGGATGGACTCGTAGTGCTTGGGCAGGAACGCGGCCTCGTCGGTCTGGGCGGTGATCTTCGGGGCCGACATCGCGATGGCGAGCATCGCGACGACCCATCCGGCGATCACCCACCAGGCGCGACGGACGACGAATTGTCCTAGTCGGTGGAACATGCTCGTGTGCCTCCTGGGCATGGTTCACCGCAGCCCTTGGGGACGGGACACCGGGCGACGGATCAAGACCGGAGCGGGCGTGCGAGGGCACACCTAGCCGGTCGGCAGGTAAGTATTCGGAGGATGTCATCCTACGGGCACTTGCTTGCCGACCGGCAAGCAATTAATTCCCCCGTGACCCCGTGAGCCCGCAGGCCGACCCCCCTCGGGGACGCCGAACGGCGGCCCCGACATATCTTCGCCCCCGCACGGCCCTTCGGACCTCGTGCTCCGGGTGGAGACCGCTCCCCCTCAGGGTGGACTTTCCTCCCTACCCCCTAGGAGGAGATGTCAGGGTTGCCGGGTAGGGAAAACCCCACCCTCCTCCCCGAGGATGACCACAGGGACAACTCCCCCGCCAGCCGGATGCCCCGTCAACAGCCGTTTCCCTACTGTCGATCGTGACGCCGGACCGCACCCCGGCGCCCGATCCCGGCGGCCGACCACCGCCGCACACCCGGCCGCGCCCCACCACCTCCCGGCGCCGCCGCTCTCCCAGGGGGAATCCGTGAAGACCAAGCTCGGCATGGCCGCCGCCATGGGCGCCTGGAGCGCCCGGCACAGAAAGACCGCCGTCTTCGGCTGGCTGCTGTTCGTCGTCCTCGCCGCCACCCTCGGCGGAATGCACGGCAGCACCAAGGTCCGCGAGGCGGAGGCGATGCCCGGCCAGGTCTCCCGGGCCGCGCAGATCCTCGACGAGGCCGGCCTCAAGTCCCCGGCCAGCGAGACCGTCCTGATCCAGAGCGCCGGCCTGACCGCCGACACCCCCGCCTTCAAGGCCGTCGTCGAGCAGGTGGTCAAGGGGGTCGAGGGCACCGGCAAGGCGAGCGACATCCGCTCCCCCTACGACACCAAGGCGGTCTCCGCCGACGGCCGCTCCGCCCTCGTCCAGCTCACCGTCAAGGGCGAGCACGAGGAGGCGGTCAAGAACGTCACCGCCGTCGTCGACGCCGTCGCCGCCGTCCAGAAGCAGCACCCCGACCTCACCGTGGTCGAACTCGGCGACGCCAGCTCCGGCAAGTGGATGGACGAGCAGTTCGCCGACGACTTCGCCCGCGCCGAGTGGACCGCCGTCCCGCTCGCCCTCGGCATCCTGCTGGTCGCCTTCGGCGCGCTGGTCGCCGCCGTCCTGCCGGTGGTGCTCGCGCTCACCGCGTTCATCGCGGCCGGCGGACTGGTCGCGCTCAGCAGCGGCCTGCTGCACACCAGCAACAGCGCCAGCTCGGTGATGCTGCTGGTCGGCCTCGCCGTCGGAGTCGACTACTGCCTGTTCTACCTGCGCCGCGAACGCGAGGAGCGGGCCGCCGGGCGCGACCTCGACACCGCGCTCCGGATCGCCGCCGCCACCAGCGGCCGGGCCGTCCTGGTCTCCGGCGTCACCGTGGTCATCGCGATGGCCGGCATGTTCCTCACCGGCATCGCCGAGTTCGAGTCCATGGCCTACGCCACCATCGTGGTCGTCGTCACCGCCGTGCTCGGCTCGCTCACCGTGCTGCCCGCCCTGCTCTCGATGCTCGGCGACAAGGTCGACAAGGGCCGCGTCCCGTTCCTGCGCAAGCTCCGCCGCCCCGACGCCGCGACCACCGGCGGCCGCTTCTGGAACGCCGTCCTCACCCCCGTGCTGCGCCGCCCGCTGGCCGCCACGCTGCTCTCCGGCGCCGTCCTGCTCGGTCTGGCCGCCCCGCTGCTCACCATGCACACCGCCAACCTGACCTTCCGGCAGCAGCTGCCCGCGGGCAACGAACTGGTCGCCGTCTCGGAGAAGATCGAGGCCGCCTTCCCCGGCAGCCCGGCGCCCGCCTCCGTCGTCATCAAGGCCGCCGACGTCGACTCCCCCGCGATGACCGCCGCGATCGCCGACCTCAAGGCCCGCGCCCTGGCCAGCGGACGGATGCACGGACCGGTCGACGTCACCGTCCACCCGCAGCAGAACGTCGCCACCGTCGACATCCCGCTCAACGGCACCGGCAACGACGAGGTCAGCAACGCCGCCCTGAAGACCCTGCGCGAGGAACTCGTGCCCGCCACCGTGCTCAAGGTGCCCGGCACCGAGGCCCCGGTCACCGGGCGCACCGCCGGCTCCTACGACTTCAACGCCAAGATGACCGGCTCGATGCCCGTGGTGTTCGGCTTCGTGGTGGCCTTCGCCTTCCTGCTGATGCTCACCTCGTTCCGCTCGCTGGCCGTGGCCGGCACCGCCGTGCTGCTCAACCTGCTGTCGGTCGGCGCCGCGTACGGGGTGCTGACGCTGGTCTTCCAGCACGGCGTCGGGGCCTCGCTGCTGGGCACCGCCGGGGTCGGCGCGGTCGAGTCCTGGGTGCCGCTCTTCCTCTTCGTGATCCTCTTCGGCCTCTCGATGGACTACCACGTCTTCGTGGTCTCCCGGATCAAGGAGGGCCGCGACCGGGGCCTGCCCACCCGGGCCGCGATCGCCCACGGCATCCGCTCCACGGCCGGGGTGGTCACCAGCGCCGCGGTGATCATGGTGGCGGTGTTCGCGGTCTTCGGCACCCTCTCCATGCAGTCGATGAAGCAGATGGGCGTCGGCCTCGCGGTCGCCGTGCTGATCGACGCCACCGTCATCCGCGCGGTGCTGCTGCCCGCGGTGATGACCCTGCTCGGCGAGGGCAACTGGTACCTGCCGCGCTGGCTCGGCTGGCTGCCCGACCTCTCGCACGGCGAGGCCGTCCCGCCGGTCGGCCCGCAGGGCGCGGCCGCCGCCGCCCCGGTCGTCCCGGCGCAGCAGGCCCGGCACCGCCGGGTCGGGGTCTGACCGCCCCGACGTTCCTCGGCAGTACCCGCCGGGCCCCGCGTGACGCGGGGCCCGGCACCCGTTTGCCAGAATGATCGCCCGACCTCACCCGGCTGTCATGAAGGAACGGACACCCCCATGCTCCTCTTCGACGAGGGGCGGGCCCGGCTGCTGCTCGCCCACGCCTGCGAGTCCGCCGGTCTGCCCGACCCCGGCGCCGCCCGCCTGCTCGCGCTCGGCGAGAACGCCGTCTTCGACCTCGGCGACCCGGCCGTGGTCGCCAAGGTCGGCCGCGGCCCCGAACTGCACGACCGCGCCCGCCACGAACTCGCCGTCGCCGACTGGCTGGCCGGCCAGGGCGTCCCGGTGGTCCGCCCCTACGACGCGGTGTCCGTCGAGCCCCGGGTCGCCCACGGGCACCCCGTCACCTTCTGGCACCGGCTCGCGCCCGCCGAACGGCCCGCCCGCCCCGCCGACCTCGCGCCGCTGCTGCGCGCGCTGCACCGGCTGCCCGACCCGCCGTTCCCGCTCGGCCGGCGCGACCTGCTCGCCCCCGTCGAGCGCTGGCTCGCCTCCGCCGAGGGCCACGTCGACCCGGCCGACGTCGCCTTCCTGCGCGACCGCCGGGACGCCTTCGCCGCCGCGCTGCCCGACCTCGCCACGCAGGTGCCGACCGGGGTGATCCACGGCGACGCGCTGCCGCGCAACGTCCACGTCGGCCCGGACGGCCCGGTGCTGCTCGACCTGGAGACCTTCTCGCACGACCTGCGGGAGCACGACCTGGTGGTGCTGGCGCTCGCCCACGACCGGTACGGCGTGCCGGGCGAGGAGTACCGGGCGTTCATCGAGGCGTACGGCCGGGACGTGCGCGAGTGGCCCGGCTTCGCGGTGCTGCGCGGGGCGCGCGAGACGGCGAGCGCCTCCTGGGTCGCGCAGCAGGCGCCGGGAAACCCGGCGGCGCTCGCGGAGTTCCGGCGGCGGGTGGACTCGCTGCGGGCGGGGGCCACGGAGGTGCGCTGGTACCCGTTCTGAGCGGCGGCACGGGGTGGCGGGCACCCGGGCCGGAACCGATGGTCGTGCGACGAACGTCTTACCCGACAGTCATCCTGACCGAGGATCGGCACTCGCCTCAGCAGTCGCCTCAGCACCGGGAGCCGCCGCCATGCCGGAGCACGCCACCCCCTCCTCCCTCCGGCGCCGCCGTCCGCTGCTCGCCGGCTGCATCGCGGTCCTCGCCTCACTGGCCCTGGCCGCCTGCGGCACCGCGAACGGCGCGCTCCAGCCCGGGCCGAGCACGACCACGAGCACCGGCACGGCGCCCGCGACCGTCACCCCGTCCACTCCTCCGCCGTCCACCGGTACGCCGACGCCCGGTGCTCCGACGCCCGCTAGTCCGACGCCCGGTACTCCGACGCCGAGCTCCCCCCGGCCGACCACGCCCAAGCCCACGACGCCGAAGCCCACGCCTGCGACGCCGACGCCCAAGCCCCCGGTGCCGACGCCCACCCCGCCCGCCCCCACCACCGGCGTCCCCACCTCGGTCGTCCACAGCACCGCCTCCGGCGGCCGGACGGTCGCCCTCACCTTCGACGACGGCCCCGGCCCCGCCACCGGCCAGGTGCTGGACCTGCTCGCCCAGTACGGCGTCAAGGCCACCTTCTGCCTGATCGGCAAGCAGGCCGCCGCCAACCCGGCCACCGTCAAACGGATCCTCGCGGCCGGCCACCGGCTCTGCGACCACAGCGTCGACCACCCGCAGCCCTTCGCCGCCCTCCCGCACGACCGGGCCGTCCACGAGATCGCCGACGCCGAACAGCAGATCGTCCAGGCCGGCGGCCCGGGCACCGAGGTGGCCTGGTTCCGCGCCCCGGGCGGCGGCTTCACCCCCGACAACCAGCGGATCGCCGCCGACCACGGCCTGCGTCCGCTCGGCTGGTCGGTCGACCCGCGCGACTGGTCCCGGCCGGGCACGCCCGCGATCGTCTCCGCCGTGCAGACCCAGCTCAAGCCCGGCGGGGTCGTCCTGCTGCACGACGGCGGCGGCGACCGCGGCCAGACCGTCGCCGCGCTCCGGCAGTTGCTGCCCTGGCTGGTCGCCCAGGGCTACCGCTTCGACTTCCCCGCGAGCTGAGGACGTCACTTCCCCCCTCTACACTCCGGCCCCATGGCAACCGATCAACTCGCCCCCCTCGGCCCCCGCTTGAGCAAGGGGCGGATCGCCGGCCTGGCCCTGATCGGCGCGCTGACCGCGACCGCCGGGTGGCTGGCCGGCACCGGATTCGTCCGCGCCTTCGGGGCGCACGCCTGCGGCCTCGAACACGGCTGCAACGGCTTCGGCACCGCCGGGTACATCGCCGGCGGCATCCTGCTGGGGATCGCCACCCTGATCCCCGCGATGCTCACCGCGCACGGCGAGGCCGAGCTCACCGAGACCGGCTCCACCTCCGACGGCGTGGTCGCGCTCGGCTGGCTGGCGCTCGTCCTGCTCGGCGTCTACCCCGCCAACGGCGCCCCGCACCCGTGGCTGCTCCTGCCCGTCCCGGTGCTGCTGCTCTGCGCCGTCCTGGCAGACCGCCAGGCGGCCCGCCGCTGGCGTACGGACCTGCTGGAGAAGCGCCACCGGGCCGAGCGGCAGGCCCGGTTGGACGAGCACGGCCGCACCGTCCCGGGCCGGGTCACCGACCTCACCGCCGTCGGCACCGACTCGGACGGCCGCCCGCAACTGCGCGTCACCGTCGGGTTCACCGCGCTGGACGGCACCCGGCACAGCACCGGCACCACCGACGTCTTCCCCGCCCACGACACCCCGCGCCGGGGCGATCCCGCCGAGGTGCGCTACGACCCCGCCGACCCGGAGCACACCGGCGTCACCTTCCCCACCGACCGGCCCGCCCCCGGACCCGAGCCCGCCGACGCCGCCCCCGAGGTGGTCACCGCGCTGGAACGGCTCGCCGCCCTGCACCGCGAAGGCGCCCTCGACGACGGCGAGTTCACCCTCGCCAAGGCGCTGGTGCTGAGACCCGGCTCCGCTTGCGTTCACCCGCCGGTTCCCCCGCAGGACGCCGCCGTCCACCCGGCCGTTCGCCCCACAACGGCCGACCGCCGCTAGCATCCGCGCAATGACGACCCGGCGCAGAGTGAGCGGTCCCCGGAAGTTCCTCGTCCTCGTGCTGGGCGGGTTCGCCCTGCTCGGCGGCTGGCTGCTCGGGACGGGCCACCTGCGCGCGTTCGCCGTCGACGCCTGCACCCCCGGCCCGGCCTGCGACGACCGCGTCACCGCGCTGTTCCTCACGACCGGCATGCTGCTCTCGCTGGTCACCCTGTTCGGCGTGCTCGGCCTGGCCGAGAACCGCGAGGTCGAGAAGCCGGAACGCCTCCCGCTCGGCGCGGCCACCGCCGCCGCCCTGGCCCTCGGCCTGCTCGGCGCCGTCCCCGCCAACGGCGTGCCGCACCCGTGGCTGTTCACCGCGATCGGCCCGCTGGCCGTGCTCACCCTGGCCGCGGGCGTACGCGGCGAGCGGCGGATCCGGCGCGAGAACGCCGAGCACCAGCGCGGCCAGGACCTCGCCGCCCGGCTGCACTTCACCGGCGTGACCGTCCTCGGCACGGTCACCGAGGTCCGGTCCGCCGACCGCGGCCCGCGCGACCGCGAGCAGCGCCGGCTCCGCCTCACCATCGGCTACACCGGCCCGGACGGCCGCCCGCACACGCTCGGCCACACCGGCGCCTTCCCGGTGTACGCCCTGCCGGCCGCCGGCGGCCGGATCCCGGTCCGGCACGACCCGCAGGACCCGTCCACCGCCGTCGTCCCGCTCGCCTTCGCCCCGCTGCTCCCCGCCGAACCCGCCCCCCGGTAGGGAGGCCGCGGCGCGGCGGCGGCTACCGCAGGGGCCAGCGCGGGTCGATGACGGCCTGCGGGTCCTTGGCCCGGCGGAGCCAGGACTGGAGGTCCTCGGCCCAGGCGCGGTGCCAGTCGACCTGGCGGGCGTGGAGGTCGAGCGGGGGCACGGAGCCGACCTCGACGGGGTAGCGCTCGGCGAGGGCCACGGCGACCCGGACGGCGGCGAGGGCGTCGCTGCCCGCCTCGTGGGCGTCGGTCAGCTCGACGCCGTACACCTCGCAGACCCGCTGGAGGGTCCGGGAGCCCTTGCGGTACTTGTCCACGGCGCGGTCGATGACCAGCGCGTCGAGGACCGGGGCGACCGGGCCGCCGAGCCGCTCGGTGAGCGTCGGCAGGCCGTGTCTGCGCAGCTCGGCGTCGAGCAGCGAGAGGTCGAAGGGCGCGTTGAACGCGACCACCGGGTGCCCGGCGGCCATCCGTTCGCACAGGCCGGCGGCTATCTCGTCCACCGCCTCCTTGGCCTGCCGCCCCTGCGCCCGGGCGAGGCCGTCACCGATCCCGTGGATCGCCTCGGCCTCCGCGGGGATCGGGATCCCCGGGTCGATCAGCCAACCGGTGGCACTCAGCCGACCGGCCCCGACGGTGTCCACGAGGGCGGCCGTGACGATGCGGTCCACGGCCGGGTCGGTGCCCGTGGTCTCCAGGTCGAAGCCGACCAGTGGCTGCTGCCACCAGCTCATAGGGGTCTGTCCTTCCGTCCTGCCCGTCGAAACAGCCCCTATCATCGCCCGCCCCTCCGACAATCCACCCGGTGGGGCGGGCGGCGGCCGTGCTCAGCCGGTCGTGAGGAGGGTGCGGCCGAGCCAGTCGGTGGGGTCCTGGGCGCCGGGGAGGACGTAGAAGTAGCCGCCGCCGGTGGGGCGGAGGAAGCGGGCGAGGGGCTCGTCGGCGAGGCGGGTCTGGACGGCTTCGAACTGGCGGTGCACGTCCTGCTGGTAGCAGCAGAAGGCGAGGCCGAGTTCGGGGACGCCGGCCGGGTCGAGGCCGCGGTCGTAGTTGAAGGCGCGGCGCAGGATGCGGCTGTCCTTGCTGGCGTCGGTGCGCGGGTTGGCGAGGCGGATGTGGGAGTCGAGGGGGATCACGGCACCCTGCGGGTCCTGGGAGTAGTCGGGGGTGTCGGACTCGTTGGTGCGGCCGAGCGGGGCGCCGTCGGGCTTGCGGCGGCCGATCATGCGTTCCTGGTCCTTGAGCAGCACCTCGTCCCAGGGGCCGACGAGGGTGCGGATGGCGCGGATCACCTGGTAGCTGCCGCCGGTGGCCCAGGCCGGTTCGCCGCTGTTCGGGCCGACCCAGACGAGTTCGTCCATCTGCCGGGCGGAGTCGGTGTCGGGGTTCTCGATGCCGTCCTTGAAGCCGAGCAGGTTGCGGGCGGCGCCGGAGGGGCGGGCGCGGTTCTGGAAGCCGTCGAGCTGCCAGCGCGGGGTGAGCGCGGACCTGGTGGTGCGCAGCAGGTCGCGGACGGCGTGCTGGACGGTGTCGCGGCTCTCGGCGCAGATCTGGAGGGAGAGGTCGCCGTGGCACTCGGCGGGGCGCAGGCCGTCGTTGGGGAAGGTGCGCATCGCGGTGAGCCGTTTGGGGCGGGCGTTGGCGAGGCCGTAGCGGGCGTCGAAGAGCGAGGAGCCGACGGCGACGGTGACGGTGAGGTCGTCGGTGGGCAGGGCGGCCGGGCCGAGGGTGCCGCTGTCGGCGGGCGGGACGGCGGGGCCGAGGTCGGGCGGGGTGCCGCCGCCGGTGAGGAAGCGGATCCGGTCGGTGAGGGTGCGCAGCAGGGCTTCCAGGGCGGCCCGGTCGGCGACGTGGACGTCCAGGGCGAGGAAGGTGCCGTGGCCGGGCGGCGGGTTGAGGATGCCGGCCTGGTGGACGCCGTGGAAGGGGATCTTGCCTTTGACCGCGCGCGGCGCGGGGGCAGCGGCCGGATCCGGGGCGGCCTGGGCGGGCTGGCCGGTGCCCAGGGTGAGCGCCCCGGCGGCGCCGGCGCCGAGGGCGGTGCGGACGAAGTCGCGGCGCGAGGAGCCGGCGGAACCCGGGGCGCCCGGCTCGGTCGTGTACTGACTGGTCAATGGTCGGCCTTCCGGGTTCACGGACGGGCGTGCGCGAGCAGGCCCGGAACCGGCCTGCCGATCATGGAATCGACGCTAGCAAGCCCCGGCCCGGCCCGCCCCCGCTGACCGCCCATCGGCCGAATCCCCGTCGGCGGGGGCGGGCGTCAGGACACCGGGCGTCAGGACACCGGGCCTCAGGACACCGGCCGGGAGTCCGCCCAGACGCCCTCGAACTCCTCGCGGTAGACCTCCAGCAGCCCGGCGTCCGTCCCGCCCGGCTGCTGGCCCGCGCCGCCGCGCAGCACCAGGGCGGGCGACTCCATGCCGCGGGCCCGGCGCAGGTAGGGCTGGACGACGCCGAGGTCGCGGGTGGCCCGGCGGCCGCCGGCGCCGACCGGGGTGGCCAGCGGGACGCCCTCGACCAGGTAGGCGGTGAAGCGCGGGGTCTCGTCGAAGACCCGGATCTCGAAGCCGCCCTGGTCGCGCAGCGCGGCGCGGACCCGGCGGACGTGCAGGATGTTCATCTGGATCGAGCGGCCCAGTTCGCCGCGGCCGAGCCCGAGTTCGCGCTCGCGGCGGCGGACGGCGCTGCTGGCCGGGTTGAGGAAGAGCAGCCGGACCCGGCAGCCGTCGGTGGCGAGCCGGACGAGCCGCTTGCCGGTGTAGTTCTGGCAGAGCATGCCGAGGCCGATGCCGAGCGCGTCGAGCCGCCGGGCGCCGTCGAGCAGGTCCTCGACCGGCAGGTCGCGCTGCAGCCGGACCCGGTCGGGGTGGACGGCGACGACGTCCGCGTACCGGCCGGCGACCAGGGATTCCACCACGTCGGCGGGGACGGCGCCGGTCCCGCCGTCGAGCAGGGCGAGCAGCCGGGCGGCGGCCCGTTCGGTCTGGGCGAGGACGGTCCCGGTGAGGACCCGGTTGCGGGAGACGACGTGCCGGGCCACCTCCAGCTCGTCGAGGGCCAGCTCTATCTCCCGGCGGTCGGCCAGGTACGGCTCGAAGCAGGGCCAGTGCTGGACCATGAGCTCGCGCAGCTGGGGCAGGGTGAGGAAGACCAGCGGGTCGTCGTCGGCCGGGTCGAGCAGGTAGCCCTTGCGCCGGCTGACCTCGCGGACGGCGCCGGCCCGGTGGGCCCACTCCTCGCCGGCCGGGCCGGCCGCGGCGGTGACCCAGTCCTCGCCGTGGGCGGGCGCGTAGATCGGGTGCAGCACCTCGTCGACGAGCGAGCGGAGCCGCTGTTCGACCAGGTTGAGCCAGACGTAGGCGCGGCCGGAGAGGCGGACGCGCTGGTAGGCGTCCTCCCACTCGGCGCCGGACCAGGCGAGCGCCGGCACCTCGACCGGGCCGCCCTGCGCGGGCACCAGCGAGCGGCCGCCGGTCAGGGCGGGGCGCATGACGACGGTCGGCGCCTCGCTGCGGGCGCCGCCCCGGTCGGGGCCGCCGGGCCCACCGCCACGGCCGCCGGCGGGGAACACCATGCGCCACCTCACCTGGTTCCTGCTGGGAGCTTCGAGCTTCTTGCCTGTCGCCGGCGACGCACCGCCGGTTCCCCTGGTTCCCCGTCAGTTCGCCTGATGGAACGCCACGAGTACGGCCACGGTTGCGGCGACGGCCGGACGATCAAGGGTACTGCCCGCCGTTCGCCGCCCGCAGCCGGTTGGTCCAGGGTCCCGCCCGCCCCTCCCGGCGAACCCCCGCCGACCCACCCGTCCCACCCGCCCCGGGAGCACCGCGACGGGGCCGCACCACCCGCGCGGACACCCGTTCGGGCGAACACGGCGCAAATGGCCCCGCCACCGGGGGAAGCGTCGGGGAGTATGCGCTTTGTGCCGTGTGTCACGCTGCACGAGCGGTACACATGCCCGGCCACCCGGCCGGGAAGAGAGCGTCGAGGTCCGGCCCGGCCATCGGACCGGTCAGCGGACTGTTCGTCAGTTCTCCTGCTACGCAAGGAAGTTGAGGAGCCATGCAGGTCTGGCCAGGGAAGCCCTACCCCCTCGGTGCCACCTACGACGGGGCCGGCACCAACTTCGCGGTGTTCTCGGAGAGCGCCGACCGGATCGAGCTCTGCCTGCTCGGCGAGGACGGTTCGGAGACGGCCGTCGAACTGCGCGAGACCGACGCCTTCGTCCGGCACGCCTACCTCCCGGGCGTCCAGCCGGGCCAGCGCTACGGCTTCCGCGTCCACGGCCCGTACAACCCGGGCCTCGGCCAACGGCACAACAGCGCCAAACTGCTGCTGGACCCGTACGCCAAGGCGATGAGCGGGCACATCGACTGGGACGAGTCGGTCTACGGCTACCACTTCGGCGCCCCCGAGCGCCGCAACGACCTCGACTCCGCCCCGCACACCATGCACTCGGTGGTGATCAACCCCTACTTCGACTGGGGCACCGACCACCCGCCGCGCACCGACTACCACCGCACCGTGCTGTACGAGGCCCATGTGAAGGGCCTGACCAGACTCCACCCGGACCTCCCCGAGGAGATCCGCGGCACGTACGCGGGCGTCGCCCACCCCGCGGTGATCGAGCACCTGGCCAAGCTCGGCGTCACCGCGATCGAGCTGATGCCGGTGCACCAGTTCGTCCGCGACCACCGGCTGCGCGACCTCGGCCTCTCCAACTACTGGGGCTACAACACGATCGGCTTCTTCGCCCCGCACTCCTCCTACTCCTCCACCGGCGACCGCGGCCAGCAGGTGCAGGAGTTCAAGTCGATGGTGAAGGCGCTGCACGCGGCCGGCATCGAGGTCATCCTCGACGTGGTCTACAACCACACCGCCGAGGGCAACCACCTCGGCCCGACGCTCTCGCTGCGCGGCCTGGACAACGTCTCCTACTACCGGCTCGCCCGGGACCAGCGGTTCTACGAGGACACCACCGGCACCGGCAACAGTCTGCTGATGCGCAGCCCGCACGTGCTCCAGCTGATCATGGACTCGCTGCGCTACTGGGTCACCGAGATGCACGTGGACGGCTTCCGCTTCGACCTCGCCGCCACGCTGGCCCGGCAGTTCCACGAGGTGGACCGGCTCTCCTCGTTCTTCGACCTGGTCCAGCAGGACCCGGTGGTCTCGCAGGCCAAGCTGATCGCCGAGCCCTGGGACCTCGGCGAGGGCGGCTACCAGGTCGGCAACTTCCCGCCGCTGTGGACCGAGTGGAACGGCATGTACCGGGACACCGTCCGCGACCTGTGGCGCGGCGAGAACGCGGCCCTCGCCGAGTTCGGCTCCCGGCTCACCGGCTCCTCCGACCTCTACCAGGACGACGGCCGCCGCCCGATCGCCTCGATCAACTTCGTCACCTGCCACGACGGCTTCACGCTGCGCGACCTGGTCTCGTACAACGAGAAGCGCAACGAGGCCAACGGCGAGAACAACCGGGACGGCGAATCCTTCAACCGGTCCTGGAACTGCGGCGTCGAGGGCCCCTGCACCGACCCGGCGGTGGAGGAGCTGCGGGCCCGCCAGCAGCGCAACCTGATCGCCACCCTGATGCTCTCGCAAGGGGTGCCGATGCTCTCGCACGGCGACGAGTTCGGCCGCACCCAGCAGGGCAACAACAACGCCTACTGCCAGGACAACGAGCTGACCTGGGTGCACTGGCCGGACCCGGAGAGCGACGAGGGCGACGGCCCGGGCACCCGGCTGCTGGAGTTCACCCAGGGCATGGTCTGGCTCCGCCGCGACCACCCGGTGTTCCGGCGCCGCCGCTTCTTCCACGGCCGCCCGGTCTCCGGACGCCGCACCGGGGAGGGCGCCGGCGACTACGAGGACCTCACCGACATCGCCTGGTTCACCCCCGGCGGGGAGGAGATGACCAAGCGCAACTGGGGCGCCAGCTACGCCAAGTCGCTCACCGTCTTCCTCAACGGCTACGCCATCTCGGAGCCGGACCGGCGCGGCGGGCGGATCGTCGACGACTCCTTCCTGCTGCTGTTCAACGCGCACTTCGAACCGCTGGAGTTCACCGTGCCGGCCGGACACGGGCAGGAGTGGCAGGTGGTGGTGGACACCGCGCTGCCCCGGCTGCCCGCGCCCGGGGAGCGGGTCCGGGTCAAGGCCGGGGACACCCTGTGGCTCACCGACCGCTCGCTGATGGTGCTGCAACGGCCCGCGTAGGGCCTGTCGATCACCCCGCTCACCTGTTCGGATCAGCAACGGGTCTTGCGTCCGGGCCCGGCCGGGTAGTCATGGACTCATGACCCCCGCCGCCGAGCCCGCCCAGCCACGCCCGGCCGTCGTCCCGTCCGCCCCCGTACCGCCGGCCCCGTCCGGCGTCCCGTCCCCCGCCCCGTCCGGTGTCCCCACCGCCAGCTACCGGCTGCAGCTCCAGCCCGGCTTCACCCTGCACGACGCCACCGCCGCCGTCCCCTACCTGGCCGCCCTCGGCGTCTCCCACCTGCACCTCTCCCCGCTGCTGGAGGCCGCGCCCGGCTCCACCCACGGCTACGACACCGTCGACCACGGCCGGGTCCGGGAGCAGCTCGGCGGGGAGCCCGCACTGCGCGCCCTGGCCGCCGAGGCCCACCGGCACGGCCTGCGGCTGCTCGCCGACGTGGTGCCCAACCACATGGCCGTGCCCGTCCCCGAGCACCTCAACCGGCCGCTCTGGCAGGTCCTGCGGGACGGCCCCGACTCGCCGTACGCGCGCTGGTTCGACATCGACTGGACGGCGCAGCCCGGCCCCCCGGACGCCCCCGGACGCGGGCGGGTGCTGCTGCCGCTGCTCGGCGACCGGCTCGGCGCCGTCCTCGACCAGCTGGCCGTCGACGGCGACACGCTCCGCTACCACGACCACGTCCTGCCGCTGCGCCCCGGCACCGAGGAGCTGCCGCTGCCCGCGCTGCTCGGCCGGCAGTGGTACCGGCTCGCCTGGTGGCGGCTGGCCCGCACCGAGCTGAACTACCGGCGGTTCTTCACCGTCAACGAGCTGATCGCGGTCCGGGTCGAGGAGCCGGAGGTGTTCGAGGCGACGCACGGCGTGCTGCTGCGGCTGCACCGCGAGGGCGTGCTGGACGGCTTCCGGATAGACCACCCGGACGGGCTCGCCGACCCGCGCGGCTACCTGGAGCGGCTCGCCGAGGCCACCGGCGGGGCGTACACGGTGGTCGAGAAGATCCTCACCGGCGAGGAGCGGCTGCCCGCCGACTGGCGCTGCGCCGGCACCACCGGGTACGACGCGCTGCGCCGGATCGACGGGGTGCTGACCGACCACACCGGCGCCTGCCGGCTGGCGGGGGCGTACCAGGCCTTCCTGAGCGGTTCCGCTGCCCCCGGCGGCGGCGAGCCGTGCGCCGACCCGCACCCGGCGCTGGCCGCCGCCCGGCAGGGGCGGGCCGACATGACCGGCCCCGAGGGCGAGCTGGCCGCCGAGGTGGAGCGGCTGGTCCGGCTGGCCGTCCGGCTCGGCGCCGCCGACCCCGCGCACGCCGACCACCCGCCGGCCCGGCTGCGCGCGGCGGTCCGCCGGCTGCTCGTCGGCTACCCCGCCTACCGGCCGTACGTCCGGCCCGGCGAGCCGGTCCCGGCGGCCTCCGCCGCGCAGCTGCGGGCGGCCCACGGCGACACCGGGGATCCGACCGAGCGGCTGGTGGCCGACCTGGCGGCGGGCGCGCTCGGGCGCGGCCCGGAGCAGGACGAGTTCGCCGTCCGGTTCGCCCAGACCGCCGCCGCGGTCGCCGCCAAGGGCGTCGAGGACACCGCGTTCTACCGCTGGAACGCCCTGCTGAGCCTCAACGAGGTCGGCGGCGACCCGGCCCGGCCCGGGCTGCGGCCCGAGGACTTCCACGCCTGGTGCCACTACGTCGAACGGCACTGGCCGCACACCATGACCGCGCTCTCCACCCACGACACCAAGCGCAGCGCGGACGCCCGCGCCCGGCTCGCCGTCCTCGCCGAGCAGCCCGCCGGCTGGGCCGCCGAGGCCGCCGCCTGGTCGACGGCGGCCGGGCGCGACCTCGCGTCCGGCTTCGACCCCGACTCCGACTGGCTGCTCTGGCAGACCCTGGTCGCCGCCTGGCCGCTCGGCCCGGACCGGCTGGTCACCGCGGTGCTCAAGGCCGCCCGGGAGGCCAAGACCCGCACCTCCTGGACCACCCCCGACCTCCGCTTCGAACGCGCCCTCGCCGACCGGGCCCGCGCCGTCTACGGCAACCCCGGCCTGCTGCCCCGGATCGAGGGGTACGTCGCCGCCCTCGCCCCGTACGCGCGCGCCAACACGCTCGCGGCCGCCCTGCTGCACCTCACCGTGCCCGGGGTGCCCGACCTCTACCAGGGCAGCGAGGAGCCGCTGTACACCCTGGTCGACCCGGACAACCGGGGCGTCGTCGACTTCGGCCCGCTGGCCGTCCGGCTCACCGACTCGCCGACCGCCCGGGCCGGCGACCTGGCCCGGGAGAAGCTGCACCTCACCGCGACCGCCCTGCACCTGCGCCGGGACCGCCCGCTCGGCGCCCACCGCCCGCTCACCGCGGTCGGCCCGGCCGCCGGTCACCTGCTCGCCTTCGAGCGCGGGCCGGACGTCCTCGCCGCCGTCACCCGGCTGCCGTACGGGCTGGCCCGGTCCGGCGGCTGGCGCGACACCGTGCTGCACCTGCCGGCGGGGCCGCTCTGGACGGACGAGCTGACCCAGCGTCACTTCCCGGGCGGTCCGGTCCCGGTGGCCGACCTGCTGGCGGCGTACCCGGTGGCACTGCTGACGAGGGAGGGCTGATGGCCCGGATGGTCCGGATGGTCCGGTACGAGGTCTGGGCGCCGTACGCCGCCGAGCGGGTCGAGGTGGCGGTGGACGGTGCCCGCCACCCGCTCGCCCGGGACGCCGGGCGGGCGGGCTGGTGGCAGGGCGAGGCGCCGGCCGGGGACTACGCGTTCGTGCTCGACGGCGGCCGTCCGCTGCCCGACCCGCGCTCGCCCCGGCAGCCGCACGGGCCGGACGGCGCCAGCCGGGCCGTCGACCACGCCGCGTTCAGCTGGTCGGCGGCCGGGTCGGCGGCCGGGGGGCCTTCCGGGTGGGGGGCGTCCGGGTGGCACGGCCGGCCGCTGCCCGGCGCGGTGCTGTACGAGCTGCACATCGGCACCTTCACCGCCGCCGGCACCTTCGACGCGGCCGCCCGGCACCTGGACCACGTGGTCGAGCTGGGCGTCGACTTCGTCGAGCTGATGCCGGTCTGCCCGTTCCCCGGCCGGCACGGCTGGGGGTACGACGGCGTCTCGCTCTGGGCCGTGCACGAGCCGTACGGCGGCCCGGACGGCCTGAAGCGGTTCGTCGACGCCGCGCACCGCAAGGGCCTCGGCGTGATCCTCGACGTGGTGCACAACCACCTCGGCCCGTCCGGCAACCACCTCCCCCAGTTCGGCCCCTACTTCACCGAGCGGCACCACACCCCGTGGGGCGCGGCCGTCAACCTGGACGCGCCCGGCTCCGACGAGGTGCGCGGCTACCTGATCGGCAGCGCCCTCGCCTGGCTGCGCGACTACCGGATCGACGGCCTGCGGCTGGACGCCGTACACGCCCTCGCCGACGACCGGGCGTTCCACTTCCTGGCCGAACTCGCCCGGGAGGTCGACCGGTTGGCGGTCGCCACCAACCGCCCGCTGTTCCTGATCGCCGAGTCCGACCTCAACGACCCGCGCACCACCACCCCGCGCGAGGCCGGCGGCCACGGCCTCGCCGCCCAGTGGAGCGACGACTTCCACCACGCCCTGCACTGCGCCCTGACCGGCGAATCCCAGGGCTACTACGGCGACTTCGCCGCCGAACCGCTCGCCGCCCTGGCCCGCACCCTCACCCGGGGCTTCTTCCACGACGGCACCTGGTCCTCGTTCCGCGGCCGCCACCACGGCCGCCCGTTCCCGCCCGAGCACGGGCACCGGCTGCTCGGCTACCTGCAGACCCACGACCAGATCGGCAACCGGGCCCTCGGCGACCGGATCTCCACCAGCCTCTCCCCCGGCCGGCTCGCCTGCGGCGCCGCACTGGTGCTCACCTCGCCGTTCACCCCGATGCTGTTCATGGGCGAGGAGTGGGGCGCCGCCACCCCTTGGCAGTACTTCACCGACCACACCGACCCGAACCTCGCCGAGGCCGTCCGCCGGGGCCGGCGGCGGGAGTTCGCCGAGCACGGCTGGGCGGCGGACGCGGTGCCGGACCCGCAGGAGCCGGCCACCGTGCTGCGCTCGGTCCTCGACTGGACCGAGCCGGGGCGCGCCCCGCACACCGAACTCCTCATCTGGTACCGGACGTTGATCCGGCTGCGGCACGAGCTCCCGGAGCTGTCGGACCCCGATCTGGCGGCCGTCCGGGTGGAGTTCGACGCGGCGGCCGGGTGGCTGGTGGTCCACCGGGGCCGCTACCGGGTGGCGGTCAACCTGGGCGCGAAGCCTGCCACCGTGCTCCTGGGCAGCCACGGGGAGGTCGTGGCCGCCTACGGGACCCACCGGTTCACCGACGGGACGCTGACCCTCGACCCGGACTCGGTTGCGGTGACGATCACTTGACGCATCGTCACCAGAGAAAGGTGCCGATCCGGTCCCGCAGCGAGGGGGCGTCCAGGCCGTAGGCGGTCAGGTGCTCGGCGATCGAGCCGTACTGCCGGTGCTCCCCGCGCGGCACGCCGAGCGCCAGCACCCGGTGCGGGAGGTCGGCGAGCGCCTCGTGCGCCTCGTTGGCGGAGGTCCCGGCCAGGTAGGGCTCGACCAGCACCACGTCCGCCCGCTCCCCGACCGCCGCCCGCAGGGTGGCGCCGTCGAACGGCCGCACGGTGGCCGCGTACAGCACGGTGACGTCGAGGTTCCCGGTGGCGGCGAGGACGGCGTCCAGCATCGGGCCGACCGCGAGCACGGTGCCCCGGGCGCCCTCGCGGACGACGGTGAAGCGTCCCGGCTCGACCGGCACCGCCTGCTCGTTGCGGTGCTCCGACAGCCGGACGTACACGTTGCGGTCGCCGTCCGCGACCGCGTGCCGCAGCAGCCGCTCGGCCTCGTCCGGGTGGCCCGGCACGTGCACCGTCCAGTCGGGGAGGGTGTCCAGCAGCGCGACGTCGCCCGGCGCCATGTGGGTGCGGCCGCCGGCCGGCCAGTCGTAGGAGCCGGCGGCGCTCACCAGGACGGCGCCGACGCCCTGGTGGGTCAGGTCCAACTTGACCTGCTCGAAGGGCCGTTCGACGAGGAAGCTGGCGAAGGTGTGGGCGATCGGCCGCATCCCGGTGAACGCCAGGCCGGCGGCGGCGCCGATCAGCAGCTGCTCGCGGATGCCGACGTTGACCAGCCGGTCGGGGTGGCGCTCGGCGGCCCGGACGAAGCCGGCGGCGCTGATGTCGGCGAGGACGACGGCCAGCCGGGGGTCCTCGTCCAGCAGGCGGGAGGTGACGTCGATGAAGCGCTCGCGCATGGTGTCCACGGGGGGGTTCCTTACTCGTCGGTGATCGTCGGTGCTCGGCGGTGCTCGTCGACTGCGGGCTGATCAGGCGTTCTTGGGCTCGACCCGGGCCACCACGACCCGCGGCCGGCCCGGGTGCTCGGCGGTGTACGCGGCGTACAGCGCCTCGTGGTCCCGGCCGTCCACCGTCTCCACCGACCAGCCCTCGCCGGCGAACCGGGCCGCGATGCCGCCCTGCCAGCCGAGCGAGGCCGAGGAGTTGTCGATCACCAGGGCGTGCAGCCGGTCCAGCCCGTAGGCGCCGGCGAAGGCCACCGCCTCGTGGTTCGACCCCTCGTCGAACTCGGCGTCCCCGAGCAGCACCCAGACCGCCGGGTCGGTCAGCCCCTGGGCTCGCAGCCCGAGCGCGGTGCCGACGGCGATCGGAAGGCCGTGGCCGAGCGAGCCGGAGCTGATCTCCACGCCGGGGATCAGCAGCCGGTCCGGGTGGTGGCCGAGCGGCGAGTCGTACGCGCCGAAGCTCGGCAGCACCGCCGGGTCGATGAAACCCTTCGCTGCGAGCACGGCGTAGTACGCCATCGGGCCGTGGCCCTTGGAGAGCAGGAACCGGTCCCGGTCCTGGTCGTCGGCGGTGGCCGGGGTCACTCGGAGCACCCGGTCGTACAGCACCCAGAGCGCGTCCAGGGTGGAGGTGGCGGCCGGGCCGTGCTTCTCGGCGCCGGTCATCAGCGCCATCAGGCGCGGCAGGTCATCGAAGCCCGTCTTCGGGGTGGTCGTCTCCATGCCCACGATGCTGCAACTTGAAGCCTGCTTGAGGTCAAGCACTACAGTGATCGGCATGAGCACTCCCAGTCGCCACGACCTCCTCACCATCGGTCAACTCTCCGACCGCAGCGGCCTCGCCACCTCCGCCCTGCGCTACTACGAGCGACTCGGACTGATCCACGCCACCCGCACCACCGGCAACCAGCGCCGCTACACCCGCGGCATGCTGAGGCGAGTCGCCTTCGTCCGCGCCGCCCAGCGGGTCGGCCTGTCCCTGGACGAGGCCAAGGTCGCCCTCGACCGCCTCCCCGAGCACCGCGCCCCCAGCGGCGAGGAGTGGGACGGCGTCGCGGAGTCCTGGCAGAGCCGGATCGACGAGCAGATCGCCGAACTGGAGCGACTGAAGGCCAAGCTCACCGGCTGCATCGGCTGCGGTTGCCTCTCCCTCACCCGCTGCGGCCTCTACAACGCCGCCGACCGCGCCGCCGCCACCGGCCCCGGTGCCCGCTACCTCCTCACCCGCGACCCCACCACCGGCCCGGAAGCCCCCGAAAACGACTTCGCTGGGTGAGGGCACGGCTCCGGCGCCCCGTTCGGCCGCTCTTGGTAAGCGCACGACCTGACTTTATGTGACCGTAAAACCACGGGGAGGAGCCTCCCCGTGGACCTCAAGGAGCTTTGATGAACCGCTTTGCCAAGGCGTCGGTCACCGCACTCGTCTCGCTCGCCGTGAGCATGGGGACGATCGCCACCGCCACGTCCCCGGCCATGGCGGCCTCCCCCGACGTGTGCGGTGGGGCCATCAGCGACTACACCGGCCTCAACAGCGTCGACACGGCCTTCACCGGATTCGCCACCAACGGCGCCACGAGCCGCGCCTTCACCATCATTCCGCAGACGGCCGGCAGCCCGCTGGTCAAGACGGAACTGGTCACGGCGAACAACGACGTGTACGCGATCGCGAACTTCGAGCTCGGCGTGAACGACCTCGGCCAAGGCACCATCTACTTCGCGGTCTACGGCGGGACCGGCTACAGCACGGGCATGCGGTGCGAGAGCGGCAGCCGGGTCACCAAGATCACCGGCTACCTCCACGTCCCGGACTCCGACAGCCTGCTGGAGTTCAACGTCAGCCGCGCCTGAGCTTCCGCAGGGAAACACCGGAGCCCTCCCCGCGCCCGAGGCGCCGGGGAGGGCTTTTCACGCGTCCACCGAAAACGACTTCCCGGGCTGACGGCGGACGTGCGACCGCCTGGTCTACAGCGCGAGCGACACCGGCACCGCCCTCCACGTCACCGTCACGCCCGCACAGGAAGCCCGCCTGCGCGCCCACCTGGCCGCTGCCGGCCTGCCGGAGGACGCCCTGCGTCGCCGGCCGGGCTGACGGCGGGGGCCGTTGTCGTACCCCCTTCCTATCCTCGGAGGTACACGCACCACCGCAGGAGGCCCACCGTCATGATCGTCGAACGCATCCGTGTCCACCCACAGCTGGTCGGCGCCGACGAGCGCGACGAGTGGCCGTGGACGGTGCCGTGCGTGCGGGCGCTCATCGGGGCGGGCGTCGCGCTGCCCGCGCCGGTGACCTTCCTGGTCGGCGAGAACGGCAGCGGGAAGTCGACCATCGTCGAGGCGGTGGCGGAGGCGTTCGGCCTGGACTCGTACGGCGGGCGCGGCGGGTCGCGGTACGCCTCGCCGCGCGCGAAGAGCACGCTCGGTGAGCAGTTGCGCCTGGAGTACTCGCCGCGCGGGCTCGCCATGGCGTCCGGGCCGCGGGCCCGACGGCGCGGGTTCTTCCTGCGGGCGGAGACGGCGATGCGGATGATGGCCGAGAAGCAGGGCTGGCCCGGCTACTGGGAGGAACGTACCGACGAGATGAGCCACGGCGAGGGGTTCCTCACCGTCTTCGAGACGATGTTCCGCGAGCCGGGCCTGTACGTGCTGGACGAGCCGGAGGCGGCGCTGTCGTTCACGTCCAGCCTGCGCCTGGTCGGCCTGCTGGCGGAGCTGGGCCGCTCCGGCGCCCAGGTCGTCTGCGCGACCCACTCCCCCATCCTGGCGTCCACCCCGGGCGCGGCAATCCTGGAGGTCGGGGAGGACGGCATCCAGGAGACGCAGTGGAAAAACCTCGCCATCGTCGACCACTGGCGGCGCTACCTGGAACGTCCGGAGGCCTACCTTCGTCATCTCATATGACCTGATGATCTACGTACGGTGCCTGCGATGACGCTCATGACCATCTGGAAGCGACACGGCCTGATCTTCGGCGCGGGCACCCTCTGCATCGTGGCGAACGGCTCCGGTATCGGGCCGCTGTGGCTCACGGGCGTCGGTCTGCTCGCGATCGGCGGGCTACTGCACTGGCTGCTGATCCGCCGTCAACGGCCGGTCCCTCGGCCTCCCGTGTCCGTCGCCGTCCCGGTGCCCGGCCGCTGGTCGGCGCTCAACGGCCCGGCGACCAAGGTCCCCAGCCACACACACAGCCACGCGCAGACGTACGCCATCGACCTCACCTACGCGCCGCCCGAGGGCTCTTCGCCGCCGTTCGCCGCCGTCTGGCCCTTCGGCCGACGGCCCGAGGAGTTCCCCACCTTCGGCCAGCCCGTCCTCGCCGCCGCCGACGGAGTGGTGGTCGCGGTGGAGGGGCGGATGCGCGACCACTGGTCCCGGACCTCCCTGCCGGGGTACGCGTTCCTCTACCTGGAGGGCTTCATCCGGGGGCTGGGCTGGCCACGGCACCTCTGGGGCAACCACGTGCTGGTCGATCTCGGCGATGGGACCGTCGCCGGCTTCGCCCACCTGCGGCGCGGCTCGCTCCACGTGAAGGTCGGCGACCGGGTCACGGCCGGGCAATTGCTCGCCGAGTGCGGCAACTCCGGCAACTCTTCGGAGCCCCATCTGCACTTCCAGCTCATGGACGGCCCCGACCCGGCCACCGCCCGCGGCATCCCCTTCCAGTGGACGTTCCGCGACGACGCTTCCGGCACCGACCGCGAGGGCGTCCCGGAAGACGCCTCGCTCTTCACCCCTTGCTGACGCCTATCCTCAGCCGGGCGTGATCTCGACCCAGACGACCTTGCCCACCCCCTCGCGCGGGCAGCAACCCCACTTCTGTGCGAGCAACTTGACCAGCATGAGCCCCCGCCCGGACTCGTCCTCCCCGCTGGCGGCCCGCAGCACGGGGCCGCGTTCGGCGCGCGCGTCGTGCACCTCGATCCGGAGCCGCCGGCGGTCGACGGAGACGACGAGCTGAACCCGCCGCCCCATCGGCGTGCCGTGCACGACGGCATTGGTCACCAGCTCGCTGACGAGCAACTGCCCGGCATCGAGGAAACGTTCGCCCCCGGGCGCCCCGGCGAGCAGGTTTTCGAGCAGTCGGCGCGCTTCGCCGGGCGACCGCCGGCTGCGCGGCAGCCAGCAGGAGAGGGAGGAGGGAGAGGGGCCGGAGAGGCAGGAGGACATGGCGAAGTCACCTTCCAGGTGCAGGAGTCGAAGGCGTGGAGCTGCCACGGGGCGGGTGGATTGAGGCAAGGGAATGCCCGGCGACCAGCCACCTTGATCACTCAGGCGAACCGTCGAGTTACTGCATGTAGCATGTACTCCAAGGCTCATTGCCCGCAAGCGCATCTCATCTGCAATTGCAGCTTCTGCCATCATGGTTGAGGCTCGCGAAGGGGTGGCAGACTATGCAAAGACCCGAACAGCCAGGGAGTGTGACGAGTGAGCAGTCCGACTGTGCTGCGGCGTAGGCTCGGCGGCGAACTTGGCAAGTTGCGCGCGTCGCGCGAGATGAACGCCAAGGACGTGGCCGCCGCGCTCGGCTGGTCCGCTTCCAAGCTCAGCCGCATCGAGAGCGGTTTGGTCTCACTACAAGAGCGCGACGCGGCCAAGCTGTTGGCCCACTACGGCATCAGTTCACCCGAAGAGGTGAAGCAGTTCCTGAAGCTCACCAGGCAGAGCCGGCAACAGGGCTGGTGGCACGCCTACGGTGACGCCCTGCCGGAGTGGTTCAGGGCCTACGTCGGCTTCGAGACCGACGCGACGAAGATCGTGACGTACCAGTGCGAGCTGGTCCCGGGCCTCCTCCAGACCGAAACGTATGCCCGGCACGTCATCCGCGCCATGAACCCCACCGAATCCGCAGCGGAGGTGGAACGTCGCGTGGCGCTGCGGATGGATCGCCAACAGATTCTCGATCGTCGCGATCCGCCCCAGTTCTGGGCCATCATCGGCGAGGCCGTCATAAGGCGACCCGTCGGCGACGGCACAGCCATGGCCCAACAGCTGAACCACCTGGCGGCCATGGCCGATGAGCGCCCAAACATCACCATCCAGGTCCTCCCGTTCTCCGCGGGAGCGCACGCCGCCATGGGCTCCTCGTTCTCGGTGCTGTCATTCAGCGACATCCCCGGCAGCGTGGCCTATTCCGAGGCAACGACCAGCAGCACCTATACGGAACGGCCCTCCGAGATCGCGCGGCACGAGGACTCGTTCCTTCGGCTCATGGCGTCATCGGTTCAGCCCGAGAAGTCCATCGCTTGGTTGAGGAAAGTCGCAGAGGAGTATGACGAATGAAGCAGGGCATCGACAGCGCCCAGTGGCGCAAGAGCACCTATAGCAACGGTCAAGGCGACTGCATCGAAATCGCCGACGGATTGGCCGACATAGTCCCCGTCCGCGACAGCAAGGACCCCAACGGGCCCACCCTCACGTTCACCTCCATCGCCTGGTCCGCTTTCATCACTGCGATCCACACCGGCGAACTCTCCACCCAGGCTTGACCCCGGAGGCCCCTGCGCAACGAGACCGGAGCTTTCGAGATGCCCCGGCTGCCCGGTTCGCCGGGCAGCCGGGGCCTCCGCGCAGGAAGTCGGATCGGCCGACTTCCTGTGCAGGGGCGTGGTCTTGAGGGCAGTCTTGACGGTGGGGCGGATGCGCGTTGGACTGCTTGCTCGTGCCGGGGGGCCGTCGTTCGTGCCTCCCGAACCTTCGTTGCAGGGGGAGTCTTCCGTGAGTGCGCCAACACCGCCGGACAACGACCTTCCAGCGTCGGCAGAGCCCACACCCGCGCCGCGGCGGCTGGGGGAGGTCGCGGCGCTCGTGTCCGCCGGCACCGCTGTCGCGGGTCTGCTGCTCGGCTTCTTCGGGCTGCCGACCGTGGTGAACTCCCCCACCGCCCAGACGGTGACGGTCACCGAGACCGTCACCGCGACAGCCACCGTCACGGTCACCGCCTCGCCGTCTCCGGCTGCGGCGGTCGGCACGTCGGGGCCGCCCAGTCCCGCGCCGCTGCCGAGCGGTGAGGTCGCGCTGCGGGACCTGACGGCGATCGGCTCGTTCGGTAACGACGGGATCCAGCTGCGGTCCGCCACCCTGGGTGGCAAGACCTACGCCAACGCCATGGTCTTCACGTACCCCTGCCAGGCCAACTACGAATACAGCATCAACCAGCGGTACAAGACGCTCACCCTCGTCACCGGGATCGACGACAACGGCGTGGCCCAGCCCGGCAAGCTGTCGATCAGCGGCGATGGCCGGGAACGCAGGAACGTCATGCTGGAGATCAACCACCCGCAGTCCGTGACGGTGGACGTCTCCGGTGTCGTCAAACTCCGGATCACCGCCGACTTCAGCCTGGGCAGCGGCTTCTGCAATGGCGACGGAGTCGTGCTCGCAGTCGCGGACGCGGTCCTGAAGTCCTGAACACGCCGCCGGGTTCACTTCCGGCGGGGGCGGAGGGTGAGGGCGAGGCCGGTGGCGGCGGTGAGGATGCCGAGGACGGCGAGGGGGCGGGACCACTCGCCCGCGCCGGTGTCAGTGAGGGCGGCGGGGAGGACGAGGGCTGCGGCGGCCAGGGCGGCGAGGGTGTGGGTGGGGCGGGGGCGGCGGCGGTCGGGGCCGAAGGCGTCGAGGAGGAGTAGGTAGGCGATCAACAGGACGACCACGGCCGCGGCTCGCCAGGGGCCGGGCTCGCCGACGGCGGCGAGCCCGACGCAGCCGCACGCCAGCAGGGTGGTGCGGTGGGCGGCCAGGCGGGCGGGCCAGGTGGTGGGGCGGCGGGCCGGTTCGGGTGCCGGCGGGGCGGCCCAGGTCGCCAGGACGAGCAGGGCTGCGAGGACGAAGGGCGTGCCCACGCCGTAGGAGGCGAGCAGCAGGGCGTCGCCGACGAGGCAGAGCAGGACCCGTTCGAACCACGGCGTCATCGGGATCCTCCTCCGATCCGGCGGCGCAGCAGCGGCGCGAGGGCGAGGTCCAGCACCTCGCCCGGGGTGTACCGGGTGACCGGGACGCCGCTGCCGCGCAGGGCCGCGCGCATCGCCTCGCGTTCGGCGCGCCAGAGCCGCAGGGCCAGCGCGCCCACCTCGTCACCGGGGTCGACCGGGGGTTCGCCGACCGGGATCTCGACCACGACGAGCGGGTTGCCGTGGTCGCGGACGAGGCCGAGCACGTCCAGGATCCGCTGGTCGGCGAGCGGCGTGAACGCGTAGACCAGGGCGTGCCGCGGCAGCGCGGGCAGCGGCAGCCGGGGCAGCGCGGGCCCGCGGTGGGCGCGGTCCTGGCGGACCTCCAGCACGCTCTCGACCATCCGGTAGAACTGCCGGTCGCCGGTGCCGGCGCCGAGCCAGCGCAGCCGTCCGCCGACCGCGACCAGGCCGACCCGGTCGTGCCGGCGCAGATACGCGCGGGTGAGGCCGGCGGCCGCTCGCAGGCTCTCGTCCAGGCTGGACAGCCCGGTGGCCGGGTCGTGGACGTCGTCGAGGGTGTCGAGCAGGACGACGGCGTCGGAGGCGCGTTCGGCGGCGAACTGGTTGATCTGGATGCTGCCGCGCCGCGTCGTGGACGGCCAGTGGATGCGCCGCTGGCGTTCGCCGTGGACGTGCGGGCGGACGCCGATCACCTCGACGCCGGTGCCGTCGTGGCGGGTGGTGTGTTCACCGAGCCGCTCGGGCAGCCGGACCGGGATCGGGGTGAGGCGGGCCGCGGCGGGCACCGGGAAGACGTCGGCGGTGCCGAGGTCGACGCGCACGGTGCGGCGGGTCAGCGAGCCCGCGTCGTGGACGTCGATGTCGACGGTGCCCAGGCTCCAGCGGCCCCAGCTGTCGGCGCGCAGGGCGACGTCGACGCCGGTGGGGCGTACGGTCAGCGCCTCCAGGGCGACGCCGGGGCCGAGGGTGACGGTGGGGTCGAGCGGTCCGATCCGCCCGTCGTGCCCGACCTCGATGCGGGCGGTGACGCGTTCACCTTCGAAGCAGCGGCGCGAGTCGACGGCGGCGGTGGCGTCCAGCCGGGTGGGACGGCCGCCGCCCGGGGCGGAGACCGCGAACAGGACGGCCGGGGCGGCGGCCACGGCGAGCAGCCAGGCGTGCCCGGTGACCAGGGCGGCGACGACGGCGACGGTGCTGACGGTGAGCAGGCGCAGGGCCCGCTCGGTGGGCCGCCAGTACGGCGAGGGCGGGGTGCTGGGCAGGCCGTCGGCGCTGGCCCGGGCGCTGCGGACGAGGATCCGGGCGGTCCCCGGGTCAGGGGTCGGAGCGGAGGCGGGGGGAGCGGGAACGGGGGCCGGGGAGGTGGCGGTCGCGAGGACGCGGACCGGGCGCCGCCCCTGTTCCACGGTCTGGGCGGCGAGCCGGCGGGCCCGCTGCTCGGACGCGGGGCGCGTGACGCTCACCGAACGGCGTCCGAGCGCGGCACCGTCTGCGGCGCCGGGACGCCGGCGACCACCCGGGCCAGCACCTCGTCCGCGTCGATCTGGCGCACCCACAGCTCCGGGTTGAGGGTGATCCGGTGCGCCAGCGCGGGCACGGCGAGGGCCTTCACGTCCTCCGGCGTCAGGTAGTCGCGGCCCTCCAGCATCGCCCGGGCCCGGCCCAGCTGCACCAGGGCGAGGCCGCCGCGCGGCGAGGCGCCGACCTGGATCTGCGGGTCGTTGCGGGTGGCGTCGACCAGCGCGACGACGTAGTCGACGAGGTCGTCGTCCACCTCGACCCGCTCCACCGCGGCCCGCACGGCGAGCAGCTCGGCGGGGCTGCTGACGGTGTCCAGCACCGCCTCGGGCGCGGACCGGTCCAGGCGGGCGCGCAGCATCGCGGACTCCAGGCCGGTGGACAGGTACCCCATCCGCACCCGGAGCAGGAAGCGGTCGAGCTGCGCCTCCGGGAGGGAGTAGGTGCCCTCGTACTCGATCGGGTTGGCGGTGGCGATCACCGCGAAGGGCTGCGGCAGGCGGCGGGTGGCGCCGTCGACCGAGACCTGCCCCTCCGCCATCGCCTCCAGCAGCGCGGCCTGGGTCTTCGGCGGGGTGCGGTTGATCTCGTCGGCGAGCAGCAGCTGGGTGAAGAGCGGACCGGGCCGGAACACCATCTCGCCGCTGCGCTGGTCGTAGAACGGCGCGCCGGTGACGTCCGAGGGCAGCAGGTCGGGCGTGAACTGGATGCGGCGGAAGTCCAGCCCGAGGGCGGTCGCGAACGATCGGGCCAGCAGCGTCTTGCCGAGCCCGGGCAGGTCCTCGATCAGGACGTGGCCGCCGGCGACGATGCCGAGCATGACCAGGCGCAGCGCCTCGGGCTTGCCGACGACGGCGCGCTCGATCTCCTTCAGGACGGCGTTGGCGCGCTCCCCGGCCTGCTGCGGCGTCAGCGCGCCCGGGTCGACGCTCGGGTCGGCGGGGGCCTGCGGGACGGCGGTCATGGCTCTCCTGACGGGACGGCGGGACGGCGGGACGACGAAGGTGGTGGGGGCAGCCGGCGGGGCTACAGGGATTCCAGCCGGTCGACGAGGGCCAGCAGGACGTCCGGCGGGACGGTCGGGGCCGGCGGCTCGCCGACCGGGTCGATCCAGGGCCACAGGCGCGGGCCGATCAGCTCCGCCGCCCGTTCCCGGTCGGCGGTGGTGGTGAGCGACACGTGGTGGGACTCCGAGAGCCGGGCGGCGAACAGCCGCTGGAGGCGGCCGCGCAGCGGCTGGGCGTCGCCGTCCGGGGTGAGCCCCTGGCGGACGGTCCAGCGCCAGTCGCCGAGGCCGGGTTCGTGCGAGTCCAGCAGCCTCGGGCGTCGACGCAGGCCCAGGTCCAGGAACCCGGCGCCGGCCACGTACCGGCCGGTGACCAGGGCGGTCAGGGCGAGCAGGACCGCCCCGGCGACGACCGCCTCCAGGCCGCCGACCAGGCCGAAGACCACCTCGGCGAGCACGGCGGCGAGGGTCAGTTCGAGCAGGCTGTGCCGGACCGAGCCGGGGCCGGTCCGGTCGGCGTCGTCCGCCGGATCGGCGGCGGGATCGGCGGCCGGGCGGGCGGGTTCGGTGCTCATCTGCGGCCCCCGGTCTCGGCAGCGGCGACGCGGTCAGCGGACTCCGCGGCCTCGGCAGCGGCCTCGGCGGCGGCCTCGGCGGCGGCCTCGGCCAGGCGGGCCGCGATGGCATCCAGCGCGGTGCGGGCCCGGTGCACGTGGCCGTCGTCCATCGGGTGGGAGGAGTACCGGGCCTCCCGGAACAGCTCGGTGAGCGCGGAGGCCGGCGCCCGGTCCACCCGCTCGTCCGCGACGGCCCGTTCCAGCAGCTCCGCCGGGCTGTCGGCGAGCCGCCGTTCCAGTCCGGACGCCGCCAGCGAGCCCTCCATCGCGAGGTAGCAGGCGATCACGGCGGCCCGCGCGTCGGCACCGTCGAGCGCCCGCCGGCCGGTGGCGACGGCGGCCGCGAGGACGTCCTCGGGCGCGGGCCCGACCCCGTCGACACCGGGCAGCACCGTCTTCCCCCGGCGGGCCCGGTACAGGCCGAGCAGCAGCCGGACCAGCACCGCCACCAGGATGACGACGGCGACCGCGCCCAGCACGAGCAGCAGCACGACGAACACTCTGCTGAAGTCGACGTCCGGGCCGGGCTTCGGGGCGTCCCGCGGCGGGAGGTGGTCCGGTGGCGGCAGGGGCGGGAGCGGCGAGTCGTCGGGCGTCTTCGGCTTCGTCCGGTTGTGGAAGACGAAGGCCAGCACCGGCACCAGCACGGCGGCGCCGCCGAGCAGCAGCACCGCGGCGTCCCGCAGGCGCTCGGCCCACGGGGTCGGCCCGATCAGGTGGCGGACCTCCTCGCGGAAGCGCGCGGCGAAGCGTCCGACGAGCAGCGCCCAGCCGATGGCGATCAGGATGACCCAGCCGGTGTTGGCGATCGGCGGGTGTCCGGGCGTGCCCAGCAGGCCGCCGTCGGGGCGCAGCGCCGCCGCGGCGAGCAGCAGCCCGCCGCCGATCAGCAGCAGCGGCAGCGCGGCCCGTCCGCCCGGTCCTCCCCCGGCTGCGCGAACGCGCCGGGCGCGGCCCGGCGGCACGTCCTCGGTCATGCGGACCCCCCGGTTTCACGTGCACGTGTTCGACCGCGCGCGTGCCTCGAAGCGTCGCACACCCACGGTCGCGCTGTCACCCTCCGCCGAGGCCGGTGCGCCGGGTGGCTCGCCCGCACAGGAAGTCGGCCGGTCCGACTTCCTGTGCAGGGCTGATGGCACACCAGAGCCTCTTGACGGAGTCCCGCAGCCGGTGCAGCCTGCCGGTGCGGCAGCCGACCACCGGGTCTCAGCGCGGCAGCGGCAGGGACAGCAGCTCCGCGACGCGCGCGGCCGCGTCGGGGCCGTCGGCGTGGACGGTGGTGATGCCCAACTCCCGGGCGGGGGCGAGGTTGCGGGTGAAGTCGTCGACGAACACGCACTGCTCACCCGGCAGGCCGAGCCGTTCCAGGGTGAGCCGGTAGATCGCCGGGTCCGGCTTGGCCAGGCCCACCTCGCCGCTGATCACCCGGATGTCGAAGAGGTCCCACACCCCGGTGGCCGTGTACGGGTTGTAGGGGTCGACGCCGTACGAGTTGGACAGCAGGGCCACCGCCAGGCCGGCCGCGCGGGCCGCCTCCACCAGAGCGACCATGGCCGGTTCCGCCCGCACCTCGGCGTGCGCCCGGCCCATGAGGTCCTCCGGCTCGACGCCGATGAGTTCGGCCGTGCGCCGGTTCCACTCCGCCTGGCCGATCCGGCCCAGCTCCAACTCCAGGTACAGCGCCCGGCCCACCGGGTCCTCCACCAGGGCGCGCCGCCAGGCGTCCGCCGGCAGCCCCTGCCGCGCGCACCAGGCCCGCACGGACGGGCCGAGCGGGGTGGTCAGCACACCCGCGAAGTCGACGATCAGCCCCCGGTACGACAACGCCCGCCCCCTCGTCACTCCTCGGCACTCCTCGGCACTCCTCGGCACTCCTCGGCACTCCTCTGCAGTCCCGACCGCCCAGCCTGCCACGCCCCCGCGGCGACGGAAACCCCGTCACCCGGCAGCCCCCGCCCGCCGGAACCGAGACCGAATGTTTACCTGCGCCCGCCCGTCCCCCCACCCCGCCGAGGCGCTGGAAGGCCCTTTCCCGGGCATCGCCGACGGGTGCGCCACCCGCCGCTCCCCCTCCCCGGGGGAGGCGGTCGACCTGCTGCGGGCCGCTCCCGAAGGGCCCCTGACGGCCTTTTGCCGCCGCCGGATCGGAGGTGATCGGGCGGGTGCGAACTCCTAGGATTTCCAAGTACCGCACCCCACCGGAAGGGCAGCCCTTGAACCGCTCCATCCGCACCACCGAAGACGTCCTCGCCCTCCTCGACGGGCTCTTCCGCCCCGAGGCCGACCGCTGGACCGACCGGGCCGCCGACTGGTGGGACGGCTTCTACGCCGACCGCTCCTCCGGCCGCCCGTTCTTCGTCCCCAAGCCGGACGAGAACCTCGCCGCCCACCTGGACGGCGGCCTGCTCGCCCCCGGCGCCCGGGCGCTGGACCTCGGGTGCGGGGCCGGACGGAACGCGATCCACCTCGCCGGGCGCGGCTTCGAGGTGGACGGGGTGGACCTCTCGCCGACGGCCCTCGCCTGGGCCCGGGAGCGCGCGGACGAGGCGGCAGCGGCGGCCGAGGCGGGCGGCACCACGCCGCGCTTCCACTGCGGCAACATCTTCACCACCGAACTCCCTCTCCCCCAGTACGACTTGGTCTACGACTCGGGCTGCCTGCACCACCTGCCGCCGCACCGCCGGGTCAGCTACCTCGCCCTGCTGGACCGCGTCCTCACCCCCGGCGGCTACTTCGGCCTGACCTGCTTCGCATCGGGCGCGATGGGTTCGGAACTCCCGGACGCCGAGCTCTACCGCAACGGCCGGCTGGACGGCGGACTCGCCTTCACCCCGGACGAACTCCGGTGGATATTCGCCGACTTCGCCGAGGTGGAGATCCGCCCGATGGTCCCGCAGCAGCCGGACTCGCCGCTGTTCGGCATCCCGGTCCTGCTCACCGCCCTGTTCCGGCGCCCGCCGCTCGACCGGGACTGACCCCGCACCGACCGGCGGACGGAGCGCGCGGCGCGCACCCCGCGCCACGCGCTCTGTCGGTCGGGCCGGGGCCGCTCTAGGCTGGGCGGGCGGTCGACGTGCGAAAGGGGTACCGGGGTCATGTCAGCCGAGGCAGCCGAAACAGTCGACGAAGCACCGTGGGACGCCGCCGTCCGGCGCGGCCTCGCCTTCCTCCACCGGACGCTCGACCCCGACGGCCTGCCGTCGGCCCGCCCCGCCGCCGACCCCGCGGTGCGCACGCCGCTCAGCGGCGCCGAGGCGCGCCGCAAGCTGCTGGTCGCCCGCGGCGTGGACCTCGGGTTCGACCCGGACGGCGAGGGGTTCTCGGCGATGTGGGGCCTGGTACTGCTGGCCCCGGACAGCGGCCACCCCGAGGAACGCGAGCTGGTCGACGCGCTGGCCCGCCAGGTGGGACGGTTCCGCGACCGGGACCGCTACCGCTGCTTCCCGCCCGGCGCCCGCTTCCCCGCCGACACGGACACCACCGCCGTCGCACTGGCCGGGCTGGCCCGCCACGGGCTCGCCGAACCGGACCACCTCGCCGCCGGCGTACGGGAGTTGCTGGCCGCCGACACCCGGGACACCATCGACCCGCTGCCGATCCCGGTCTACTGGGACGAGGACGCCACCCCGCCACACGGGCTCCGGTACGACGCCGTCGCCTGCGCCAACATCCTCTCCGCACTCCAACTTCCGGATGCACGAGGCGAGTTGCCGCACCCGGCAGTCGGGCCGACGATCCGGTACGTGCACGAGCACGCCAACGGGCCGCACTCCGGCACCCGTTACTACCCCTCGCCGGAGGCCTTCCTGCACTCGGCCGCCCGCGCGACCGTCGGACGTCCGGGCCTGCACGGCCCGGTCCGGCAGGCCTTCGTCGAGACGGCCGCCCGACCGCCCACCACCGCCCTCGACCTCGCGCTGCTCACCCTGGCCGCCGAGTACCTCGCCGTCGAACCCTTCTGGGACAACGGAGTCGGCAGCGGCACCGACGCCGCCGAGCAGGCCGAGCGCCGCCGCCGACTGGTCGCGGCCCAACGCCCGGACGGCTCCTGGCCGGCCGCCGCATACTTCCGCACCGGACGGCTGCCGCTGTACTTCGGTTCGGCGCAGCTCAGCACGCTGTTCGCGCTGCGCGCCCTGCGCCCCGAGCAGCCGGCGCCCCGGTGAACACCGCCGCGCTCCTCGCCCCGTACGAGCCCGTGCTGGCCTGCCCGGAGCGACGGGCGCTCGCGGCGGCCCTGCTCGACGAAGCGCTGGCCGGCTGCACCTGCGGGCGCGGCGCCGCCTGGCACGCGAGGGAGTCGGTCTACTCGGCCGTGTTCGAGTTCCGCTGCTCCCCCGCCGACGCGACCTTCGCCGAGCGCCTGGCGGCGGCGCGCTACGTCGAGCTGTTCTTCCTGGTGGACGACGGACCGCCGGCCGAGGCCCGCGCCCTGGCCGGCCGGCTCCGTGCCGGGGCGGTCGGCCTCGGCGACAGCGAGCCCGCACGACAGGCGGACGCGCTGCTGGCCGGCCTCCGCGCCCGGGGCCTGCCGACCGACCGCCTGGCCGACCTGCTCGCGGACTTCTGCGCGGCGGTGGCCGAGGAGAGCGACGGCCCGCCCCCGCCCGAGCGGTCGCACCCGCTCCGGATGGACTCCATCGGCACCCGCCCGTACATCGAGTGCTGGCGACTGCTGCGCGGGCTGCCCGTGCCGCCGCCCGGCTCGGTGGACCACCGGCTGATGGACGCCACCGTCGAGGCGGTCTACCTGGCCAACGACCTGCTGTCCGCCGCCGCCGAGGAGCACGTCGCCGAGCAGGCGCAGGGGAACACCGTCCTCGCCCGGGCCCGCGCGACGGGCGACCGCGCCGGGGCGACGGAGGCCGCCGTCACCCGCTACAACCACCTGACGGCCGCCCTCACCGCCGCCCGCGAACGCCCCTTCCCCTCCCTGCTGGGCCGCGTCGTCGACGGCAACCGTGCGAGCTACCGCGACCTCGCCACCACCCGTTACCCGGGCATGCCCCTGGACCTGTTCCACCGCCTCCACCTCGTCACCCGCCCGACGGACTGACCGCCACCACCCCGCCGACAGCTCCCCCCTCACGGCCCCGGGGAGGCCGCGCCGCCGTCGCGGAGGCGGCGGAGGAGGCCGTCCAGGTCGAGGTGGGTGCGTTCGCTGCCGCGCGGGACGAGGTGTTCGGTGCGGGCGAGGAAGGTGCGGACGCGGTCGGCGGGCGCGCGCAGGACGACGCTGCTGCCCTCGCCGGTGAGGGTGATGAAGACGACCTCGGCACTCCCATCGGCACCGGCGCGCCCGTCGGCACCGGGGTGGACGGAGACGCTGCCGAGCCCGGCCCGGCGGTGCAGGCCGGCGGCCAGGAGTTCGCGGGCGAAGACCCAGGTGATGGGGGTGGCGAGGTCGGTGTGGTTGTCGAGGAAGACCGCGTAGGGGTCGGCGGTCCGGTAGCGCAGCCGGGCCGGGACGGAGACGGTCAGGCCGGGGCAGACCACCACCCGGAGGTCGAGGGCGATCGCGCAGCCGTCGCCGGCGGCGCGCGGGACGGGGACGCGCGGGGTCTCGTACGTCATGACCGCCCCCGGGCGGGGTGCACCGGCGCGACGGCGGCACCCGTGCGCAGAATCGTTTCTCCACCGTCGAAGCCGCCACCACGGGCGCAATAGTCAGGGCTCACGGCAGGAACAACGAGCCACCCCCCGATCGGCAACACCGCGACCGCGACCTTCGTCTCCGGAACCCCACCCCGCCCCAGCCGTACCCGCACCGGAAGTCGATGGGGACCGCGACTTTCGGCGGCAGCCCGGCGGCACCGTCCCTCGCGAGAGTGACGGCATGAACGAGACGCACAGACGACGCAACGGCTGCCTGATCGGCTGCGGCGTGATCGCCCTGGTCCTGATCGCCGCCGTCGCCGTCGGCGGCTACCTGCTCTACGGCAGCTTCAAGGACGGCTTCATCGAGCGGAAGGAGTACGACGCCGTCAAGGTCGGCGACGCCGAGACGGACGTCCGCCACCGCCTGCCCGACGGCAAGAGCTTCCTCCTCACGGACCTGGACAAGGAAGCGCCGGCCGTCCCCGCGGGTGCCTCCTGCCTGCACCTGGGCTCCTTGGAGAGCGGCGGTTCCTCGGACGCCATGGTCGCCTACCGGTTCTGCTTCCGGGACGGCACGCTGGTCGAGAAGAACCGCTACGAGGTCAAGGGCTGACCACGGGACCACGGGTCCGCGGGTCCACGGGAGCACCGGGCCGCGGACCGCAGGACCGACGCGCCGCCCGGCCCAGTCCGGCGCGCGGGCGGTCCGCGCCGACCCTAGGCTGACGCCACAGAAGCCCCCTGCTCCCCGCACGCCCCGTTCCCCCCCGGGCGGCCCAGAACGGAACCCCCATGCACACTGTCGTACGCGGCGCCGGCGCGCTGGGCCTGGCCGTGGCGCTCACCACCGCCCTGGCCGCTTGTGAGAGCGGCTCCGGGACGACCACCGTGAAGGCCCAGCCGACCACCGCCTCGGCCGGCCCCGACTCCGGCAGCGCCGCCGCTTCGACGGCCGCCACCGCCCCGCCGCTGCCCGCCTCGCTCACCGGACAGCAGCTGAGCTGGCAGGCCTGCCCGGCCCCGTCGGCCGCCCAGGGCGGCGGCAAGGCCCCGGGCACGCCGCCCTGGGAGTGCGCCACCCTCAAGGCCCCGCTGGACTACGCCAAACCGGACGGCCCGACCATCGACCTGGCCCTCGTCCGGGCCAAGGCCACCGGCGCCGCCCCCACCACCAGCCCCACCGGCACCCCCGCCGCGAGCCCCGCCGCCACCCCCGCCACGAGCCCCGCCGCCACCCCCGCCGGCGGGCAGCCGCGGATCGGCTCGCTGATCTACAACTTCGGCGGCCCGGGCGCCTCCGGCGTCACCACCCTCCCCGGCCTCGCCAAGGACTACGCCGACCTCAACTCCCGCTACGACCTGGTGAGTTTCGACCCGCGCGGGGTCGGCAACAGCGCGGGCGTGAAGTGCCTGGACGACGCCGCGACGGACGCCTCCGCCAGCATCGACGGCACCCCGGACACCGAGGCCGAGGTCACCGCCCTGGACACCGCCAACGCCCAGTACATCGCCGCCTGCCAGCAGAACTCCGGGGCGGTCCTCCCGTACGTCGACACCGTCTCCGCCGCCCGCGACCTGGACCTGATGCGCCAGGTGCTCGGCGACGCCAAGCTGCACTACTTCGGCATCTCCTACGGCACCGAACTCGGCGGCGTCTACGCCCACCTGTACCCGCAGAACGTCGGGCACCTGGTGATGGACGCCGTCGTCGACCCCACCAAGGACCCGGCGCAGGGGGCGCTCGGCCAGGCCAAGGGCTTCCAGCTCGCCCTGGAGAACTTCATGAAGGCCTGCACCACCCAGGCCGGCCCCAACTGCCCGATCGCCCAGGGCGGCGCCCAGGGCACCCAGCAGATCGTCGACTTCCTCAAGGGCCTGGACGGCAAGCCGCTGCCCACCGACAGCGCCCGCAAGCTCACCCAGGACCTCGCGGTCACCGGCATCGTCGCCTCGCTCTACAGCCAGAACACCTGGAACGCTCTCGCCATCGGCCTCCAGGAGGCGATGAAGGGCGGCACCGGCACCACCCTCCTCGCGCTCGCCGACAGCTACAACGGCCGCGACGAGCAGGGCCACTACAGCAACACCGGGGCCGCCAACCGGGCGATCAGCTGCGCCGACGACAAGCAGCGCTACACCGACGCGGACGCCCAGGCCCAGCTCCCGGCGTTCCGCGAGGCGTCACCGGTGTTCGGCGACTTCACCGCCTGGGGCCTGACCGGCTGCACCGGCTGGCCGGTCCCCGGCAAGACCGACCACCCCGAGGTGTCCGCCCCCGGCTCGGCGCCGATCGTCGTCATCGGCAACACCGGCGACCCGGCCACGCCGTACGAGGGCGCCCGGGCGATGGCGCAGCAACTCGGCGCGGGCGTCGGCGTCAACGTCACCCTGGAGGGCCAGGGCCACGGCGGCTACGACACCGGCAACCCCTGCCTCAAGCAGGCCGTCGACCAGTACCTGCTGGCCGACAAGGTCCCGGCCGACGGCACCACCTGCAAGCCTTAGTACAGGCGGACGGCCAACTCACCACCCCGGTCGCCGACTTCACGGCGGCACGGCCTACCGTGGGCCCCGGAAAGGGGACCACATGACCGCCAACCCGCCATCGCCGCAAGGGAACCGCGCCCTCCTCGACCCCGCGCGCCCGTTCACCGAACGGGTCGCGCGGCTGGTCCGGGCCTGGGAGGACGACGGCCGGGCGGGCTACCGCCTGGTCGACGGGCGGGCGTTGCTCGCCCTGTACTGCTGGCACCTGGACGCCACCCGGCGCGGCACCGCCGCCGAGGACCCGGCCACCAG
Organism: Kitasatospora sp. NPDC093806; assembly: GCF_040683335.1. NCBI lineage: Bacteria > Bacillati > Actinomycetota > Actinomycetes > Kitasatosporales > Streptomycetaceae > Kitasatospora > Kitasatospora sp. NPDC093806. Next base: position 84,513 of record NZ_JBFBDO010000010.1, on the reverse strand, counting down.
GGACTACGTCGCCGCCGCGTTCGCGGCCAACGGCGGCCCGGCCGGCTGGAACGCGCTGCTGCGCGGACGGGCCGACTGCGCCTGCCACGGCCAGAGCTGGCGGCTGGAGAACATCTCGATCTGCCTCGGCTGTCTGCGCTACGTCTGCTACCAGGTCGCGGCCCCCTGCTGCCCGGGCGCCGAGATCGTCGGCTGAACCGCCAACGCCCGTCCCCACCCCCGCGACTACGTCAGCAGCCGGGCCAGCAGCGCCGCCGGACCCTCCGGCAGCGCGCCGTGGACCAGCTCCGTCCGGTGCACCAGGCGCGGCGCGCGGACCGGGACGCCCGTCACACCCGCGACCCCCGCCAGGGCGGCGGCGGGCAGCAGGGCGAGCCCGTGCCCGGCGGCGACCAGCGCGAGCAGGCCGCGGACGTCCGTCCCCAGGTAGCGGGCGGCGGGGCGGTACCCGTCGACGCCGGCCGCCGCGCACAGCCGGGCGGCGGTCGGGGCGAGGCCGGGGGCGTCCAGCCAGCGGGCGGCGGACAGGTCGGCGAGCGCCAGGCCGGGCCGGCCGGCCAGCGGGTGACCGTCCGGCAGGGCGACGGCGAGCGGCTGCTCGGCGACGGCCACGGTGGCGAGCGGGCCGACCTCGGGCAGCGGCAGCGGGTCGCTGGGCGCGGCGAGGCCGTCGACCAGGGCGAGGTCGACGGCGCCGGTGGCGACCTCGGCGGGAAGGGCGTCCTGGGCGACCACCCGGACGGTCAGGTCGACCACCGGATACTCCCGGCGCACCTCGGCGAGCGCGCGCCCCAGCTCCACCCCGACCGCCAGCGGAGTGGCCCCGACCACCAGCCGGGCGCTCGCGGCACCCGCCAGGCGCGCGATGTCGGCGCGCGCCGCGTCGAGCCGCAGCAGCAGCGGGGCGGCGTGCTCCAGCAGCCGCGCGCCCGCCTCGGTCGGGCCGACCGGGCGCCGGTTGAGGACGGTCGCGCCGAGGTCCGCCTCCAGCGCGGCGATCTGCTGGGACACCGCCGACTGGGTGTAGCCGAGTGCGCGGGCCGCCTCGGAGAACGAGCCCAGCCGGACCACGGTGACGAAGGTGCGCAGCTGCTGCGACTCCATCCGCTATCACGCCCTCTGATCGACAGGTAAGGAATCATCGTTGGCGCTGATCCTGCGCCGGGGGTCAGGATAGTCGTATGACCAACCCCACGCCCCGCCTCGCCCTGGTCGCCGACCGCTCGGCCGCCGTCCGCTCGCACGCCCGCGTCCCCGGGCTGCTCGACGCGCTCGCCACCCGCGAGCAGCTCGTCCTGGACGCCTACTGGATCTCCACCGAGGACGCCGGGGCGCCCGGCGCGCTCGACGGCTTCGACGCGGTCTGGCTGCTGCCCGGCAGCCCGTACCGCAGCGCGGACGGCGCGCTGGCCGCCGTCCGCACCGCCCGCGAGCGGCGGATCCCCTTCCTCGGCACCTGCGCCGGCTTCCAGCACACGGTGCTGGAGTACGCGCGCCACGTCTGCGGGATGGCCGGCGCCGCGCACGGCGAACTCGACCCGGCGGGGGCGGAGCTGGTGGTCGTGTCGCTCAGCTGCTCCCTGGTCGGGCACGAGGGCGTGGTGCGGACCACCCCCGGCTCGCTCGCCGAACGCGTCCTCGGCGCGACCCGCACCGTCGAGCGGTACCACTGCGGGTACGGGCTGAACGAGGCCTACCTGGACCGGCTGCGCGCGGGCGGCCTGCGGTTCAGCGGCGCGGACGACTCCGGCGAGCAGCGGATCCTGGAACTGCCCGAGGACGTGCACCCGTTCTTCCTGGCCTCGCTGTTCCAGCCCGAGCTGGCCGGGGACGGCACCCGGGCCCACCCGATGATCCGCGCGCTGGCCGCCGCGGCCGTCGCCCACACCGCCCGGGCAGCGGTCTCCGTGGCGAGCTGACTCACCGACGGGCGGTCAGCCGCTCCCACACCTCGTCGACCCGGGGCGCCAGCTCCGCCAGCGAGCCGCTGTTGTCGATCACCAGGTCGGCGATCGCCAGCCGGTCGGCGCGGCTCGCCTGGGCGGCCATCCGGGCCCGGGCCTCGTCCTCGGTCATGCCGCGCAGCCGGACCAGCCGGTCGATCCGCGCCTCGTCGGTCGCGTCGACCACGACCACCAGGTCGTACAGCGGGCCGAGCCCGTTCTCGGCGAGCAGCGGGACGTCGTGCACCACGATCGCGTCCGGCGCGGCGGCGGCCTCCAGTTCGGCGGACCGCGCCCGGACCAGCGGGTGGACGATCGCGTTCAGCGCCTGGAGCCGCGCCGGGTCGGCGAAGACGATCGCGCCGAGCGCCGGCCGGTCCAGGGCGCCCTCGGCCGTCAGCACCTCGGGGCCGAACTCGGCGACCACCGCCTTGAGCCCGTCCGTCCCGGGCGCGACCACCTCGCGGGCGATCACGTCGGAGTCCACGATCACCGCGCCGTGGGCGGCGAGCAGCCGCGAGACCTCGCTCTTGCCCGCGCCGATCCCGCCCGTCAGTCCGATCTTCAGCATGGCGTCAGGCTACCGGCAGCCCGTTCGCCCCGACCCGCTCGGGCCGGTCACCCCGTCATCCAAGGTCCAGGTCCCGGTCCAGGTCCAGGTCCAGGTCCAGGCTCTCGCCGTCCGCCAGGACGGCCAGCTCGGCGCCGGTGCCCGGGCCGCCCGGCCCGACCAGCCGGGTGTGCACGGCGAGGCCGGCCGGGCTGAGCACCGCGTCGTGCACCGGCACCGCCTGCCGCGGGCCCGCCTCCCGGACGTAGTCGATCAGCTCGGAGACCTTGGTCCACGGCCCGGCGATCGGCAGCAGCAGGGTCTCCACCGCGTGCGGCGGCACGGTCAGCGCGTCCCCGGGGTGGAAGAGCCGGCCGTCGAAGAGGAAGCCGACGTTCTTCACCCGCGGGATGTCCGGATGGATCACCGCGTGCCACTCGCCGTGCACGCTCACCCCGATCCCGCCCACCCCGAAGGCGTCGCCCTCGCCGACGGCCGTCACCCGCGACGCGACCCCGTCGAGCCGCGCCGCCACCGCCGGGTTGGTCCACACCCGCAGTGCCGGGTTCGCCGCCAGGGCCTGCCGCAACCCCGCCTCCTCGAAGTGGTCGACGTGCTCGTGGGTGATCAGGACGGCGTCCGCGCCGGCGAACGCGGCGGAGTCGGTGAACATCCCGGGGTCGACGACGACGGTGGTGCCGCCGTGCTCCAGGCGTACGCAGGCGTGTCCGAACTTGGTGATTCGCATGGACCATAACATACAGCAAGACTGCACAGTCTTGCTGTACATCTTCGGGATAGACTTCTCCCGTGAACAGTGCCGACCGCAGCCCCCGTCCCGAACCCCACGCCGAACCCCACCCCGGGCCCCACGCCGGACCCCACCCCGAGGCCCTCGAACTCGCCGCCGACCTGCGCGCCGCCATCGGCGAACTGGTCCGCGCCATCCGCCCCGGCGACACGCTGCCGCAGAACCAGGCCGGCGTCCTCGGCCTGCTGGTCCGCGACGACCACGCGTACACCATCGCCGAACTGGCCGCCCGCCAGCGCGTCCGGCACCAGTCGATGGCCCGTACGGTCGCCCTGCTCACCGAGGCCGGCCTGGTCACCCAGGAACCGCACGCCACCGACCGCCGCAAGCTGCTGGTGGTCGCCACCGAGGCCGGCCGCACCGCGCTTCACGAGCAGCGCGCCCGCCGCGAGGCCGTGATCGCCACCGCGATCGAGACCCGCCTCACCCCCGCCGAGCGCGAGACCCTGCGCGGCGCCGTCGCCCTGCTCGGCCGCCTGTCCTGACCGCGGCCCCCGCGGTGCGCGGCGGCTACGAGGGACTGCCGACCAGGTCCTTCGCGGCCTCCGGGCGCGGCGCGGGCAGCACGGCCGGCGCGATGTCCGGCAGGTCGACGTGCTCGCTCAGCCCGAACCGGTCGTGCAGGCGGCGCAGCGGGGCGGGCGCCCACCAGTTGAACTCGCCGAAGAAGCTCATCGTGGCGGGCACCAGCAGGCAGCGGACCAGGGTGGCGTCCACCGCGACGGCGACGGCCAGCGCGATGCCCATCTGCTTGACCATCAGCATGTCGCCGAGGGCGAAGCCGGCGAAGACGATCACCATCAGCAGCGCCGCCGAGGTGATGATCCGACCGCTGCGCTGGACGCCCAGCTCCACCGCCCGGGTGCAGCTGTGCCCCTTGTCCCGCAGTTCCTTGATCCGGGCCAGCAGGAAGACCTCGTAGTCCATCGACAGCCCGAAGGCGAAGGCGAAGACCAGCACCGGGATGAAGGTCTCCAGTCCGCCGGTCGGGCTGAAGCCCAGCAGACCGCTGAACCAGCCGTCCTGGAAGACCAGGGTGAGCGCGCCGAGCGAGGCGCCCAGCGAGAGCAGGTTCATCAGCAGGGCCTTGACCGGCATCACCACCGAGCCGGTCATCAGGAACAGCAGGATCAGCGTGCCGAGGGCGACCAGGCCGAGCGCGATCGGGCCCCGGGTGAGCAGTTCGTCCTGGAAGTCGACCACCGAGGCCGCGCCGCCGGTGACGTGGGTGGTGAGCCCGCCGCGGTCGGCGCGCAGCTCCTTGACCACCTGCTTGGCCTGGCCGCCCTGGGCGTCGCCGTGCACCAGCACGTCGATGGTGGAGACGGTGTCGCTGACCGGGGTGACGGCGCGGACGCCGCTGACGCCCGGCAGCTCGGCCACCACGTCGTCCGCGTAGGCCTGGGCGACGGCCGCGCCGCTCTCCACGACCACGGTGATCGGGGCGGCCGAGGCCTGCGGGAAGCGCTGGTCGATGGTCTCGGCGACCTGCCGACCGACCGAGGAGGCGGGCAGCACGGCGGCGCCGGAGTTGCGCATGTCGGCGTGCAGGAACGGCGCGCCGGCGGCCATCAGCAGCGCGGTGCAGGCCAGCGCGACCGGCACGGCCCGCTTGCGCACCCGGCGGACGGTCCGGCTGAAGAAGCCCTCGTCGGGGACGGGCGCGGTGGGGGTCTTGATCCGCCGGCCGGCGAAACCGAGCAGCGCGGGGACCAGGGTCAGCGCGGCGGCGACGGCGATCACCACGACGCTCACACCCGCCGCGGCGACGGCGCCGAGCACCGGGCTGGTGAAGACGAAGAGGCCGGAGAGCGCGACGGCGACGGTCAGGCCGGAGAAGGCGACGGTGCGGCCGGCGGTGGCGGCGGTCCGTTCGACGGCGGCGGCGATCGACGCACCGTGACCGCGTTCCTCGCGGAAACGATTCACCATGAGCAGCGCGTAGTCGATCGAGAGGCCGAGGCCCAGCACGGTGGCGATCGGCAGGACGCTGGTGTCGATGTCCATGATCTTGCTGAAGCCGAACATGGCCAGCAGCGCGCCGCCGACCGAGGCGACCGCGCCGATCACCGGCAGGCTGGCGGCGGCCAGGCCGCCGAAGACCAGGACCATGACGATCAGGGTGAGCGGCAGGGTGACCAGCTCGCCGCGGCGGGTGTCCTTCTCGGTCTGCTTCTTGACCTCGTCCTGGAGGACCAGGTCCCCGCCGACCTTCACCTGGGCGCCGTCGGCCTTGATGTCCGCGAGCCGCTGGGTGACCGCGGCGGTCTGCGCGGAGGTGCTGGAGTCGGCCATCCGGACCGAGACCAGGCTCGCCGTGCCGTCGGCCGAGCGGAGCGCGGCGGCGGCCGGGTCGGAGCCGTAGGCGTCGACGGCCGAGGAGACCCCGGGCAGCGCCGCGATCTCGGCGGTGGCCCGGCTCACGGCATCCCGGACGGCGGCGTCGTCGACCGGTTTGCCGTCCACCACGGCGGTGACGGTGCCCCTGGCCGGGTCGGCGGCGGTGAGGACGGCGCCGCCCCGGTCCGACTCCGCGGCGGAGGAGGAGGCGCCGGCCACCGAGCCCTCGAAGACCCGGCCGCCGATCAGCACGCCTATGACCAGCACGACCGCCCAGAACCCGAGCACCCAGCGGCGGTTGCGGAAGCAGAACCGGCCGAGGGCGGCAAGGCGTCCGGCGACCTGCGGGTCGGCGGACGTGCGGGGGGAGGTGGGGGTCACTGCGGTGCTACGGCGCATGTGCGGGGGGTGCCTAGCGTGCGGGGCCGGGTGAGCGGTCCATCGGGCAACTCCTCCCAAGGTAGGGCCTTGGTCCTGAATCACCCATAGCGGACCGATGAGCCCCTAATCACAAAATTCCTTCCGATAAGGAACAAATAAGTGAAGGGATAAAACAATGGACCCCGCCCGGTAAACCGAGCGGGGTCCATCGATGACGCTATGCGCTGCTAACGAGCACCAGCGACGGGGTCAGAGCTTCAGCTCTGGCCGCCGGCCAGCTTCTCGCGCAGGGCGGCCAGGGCCTCGTCCGAGGCCAGGGCGCCCGAGCCCTCGTCGCTGCTGGACGAGTAGGAGCCACCGGCGGCAGCGGCGACGGCGTCGCCACCCTCGGCAGCGGCCTCCGCGTCGGCCTCGCGGCTCTTGATGACCTGGGCCTGGTGCTGCTCGAAGCGGGTCTGGGCCTCGGCGTACTGCCGCTCCCACTCCTCGCGCTGCTTCTCGAAGCCGGGCAGCCAGTCGTTCGCCTCGGGGTCGAAGCCCTCCGGGTAGATGTAGTTGCCCTGGTCGTCGTACGAGGCGGCCATGCCGTACAGGGTCGGGTCGAACTCGACCTCGGCCGGGTTGGCACCCAGGGCCTCGTTGGCCTGCTTGAGCGACAGGCTGATGCGGCGACGCTCGAGGTCGATGTCGATGACCTTGACGAAGATCTCGTCGCCGACCTGGACGACCTGCTCCGGGATCTCGACGTGGCGCTCGGCCAGCTCGGAGATGTGGACCAGACCCTCGATGCCCTCGTCCACGCGGACGAACGCACCGAACGGAACCAGCTTGGTGACCTTACCCGGAACGACCTGGCCGATCTGGTGGGTACGGGCGAACTGCTGCCACGGGTCCTCCTGGGTCGCCTTCAGCGACAGGGAGACGCGCTCGCGGTCCATGTCCACGTCGAGGACCTCGACGGTGACCTCCTGGCCGACCTCGACAACCTCGGACGGGTGGTCGATGTGCTTCCAGGACAGCTCGGAGACGTGCACCAGGCCGTCGACGCCACCCAGGTCCACGAAGGCACCGAAGTTGACGATCGAGGAGACGACGCCGGAGCGCACCTGGCCCTTCTGCAGGGTGGTGAGGAAGGTCTGGCGGACCTCGCTCTGGGTCTGCTCCAGCCAGGCACGGCGGGACAGGACCACGTTGTTGCGGTTCTTGTCCAGCTCGATGATCTTGGCCTCGAGCTCCTTGCCCACGTAGGGCTGGAGGTCGCGGACGCGACGCATCTCGACGAGCGAGGCCGGGAGGAAGCCACGGAGGCCGATGTCGAGGATGAGACCACCCTTGACGACCTCGATGACGGTACCGGTGACGATGCCGTCCTCTTCCTTGATCTTCTCGATCGTGCCCCAGGCACGCTCGTACTGAGCGCGCTTCTTGGACAGGATGAGACGACCCTCCTTGTCCTCCTTCTGGAGAACCAGGGCCTCGATGTTGTCGCCGACGGCGACGACCTCGTGCGGGTCGACGTCGTGCTTGATCGACAGCTCGCGGGACGGGATGACGCCCTCGGTCTTGTAACCGATGTCGAGGAGGACCTCGTCACGGTCGACCTTCACGATGACGCCCTCGACGATGTCGCCATCGTTGAAGTACTTGATGGTCTCGTCAATCGCGGCCAGGAACGCCTCGGCGTCGCCGATGTCGTTGAGCGCGACCTGCGGGGTGGTGCTGAGGGAGGAGTCGGTGGGGCTCGTCATTAGGAAAAGGGCTCCGGTACGGACATGAAAGTCGTAGGTAATGCCACGCGGAGGGCCCGTATCGCTCCCACCGAAAGCCGGACAGCCAAGAACACGGCGCACCGGAAATCCCGCAGAACGGGAGAATCGGCGTCCGTCTTGCGACCGTGGGGTCTTCGACAGATGCGAGCGCGACCTGCTCCGTCCGAGGCGCGCAGGCCCGCAGCGCAACTTGTAGCATACGGGGACGGCCAGGCACGGTCAACGCCAAGAGCGGCAAGACGGTGGAGCCCGGCACGGAACAGGCCATATCCTCCGATTGCGCACCTCATGGGTGGCGGCCGCAGGGAGCCTCTTCCCCGGATGCCACCGCCGGGACCCAGACCCTCGCGGGTCGACTCACGGCAGCGGCGCTTCCGCGAACCCACACCCTACGCGATGGGCATTGTCACCGTGGCCACCACCCCCCAGCCGAACCTCGATGATCTTGACGATGACGGCGACGACGCGGTAAGGCGCACCGCCGGCTCCGGCGAGAGCAGCCGCGCCAGCCGCCACTGGTGGGACCGCAACGCCGACGAATACCAGGACGAGCACGGCGAGTTCCTCGGCGACGACCGCTTCACCTGGTGCCCGGAGGGCCTCGACGAGGCGGACGCCCGGCTGCTCGGCGAGGTCGCCGGCCGCACCGTGCTGGAACTCGGCGCCGGCGCCGCCCAGTGCTCCCGCTGGCTGGCCGCCCAGGGCGCGCACCCGGTCGCCCTGGACATCTCGCACCGTCAGCTCCAGCACTCGCTGCGGATCGACCTCTCCCGCGGCGCCGTGCCCGTCCCGGTCGTCCAGGCGGACGCCGCCGTGCTGCCCTTCGCGGACGCCTCCTTCGACCTGGTCTGCTCGGCCTACGGCGCCGTCCCGTTCAGCGCCGACACCGCCGCCCTGATGCGCGAGGTGCACCGGGTGCTGCGGCCCGGCGGGCGCTGGGTCTTCTCGGTCACCCACCCGATCCGCTGGGCCTTCCCCGACGAGCCCGGCGTCGAGGGCCTCACCGCCCTCTCCTCCTACTTCGACCGCACCCCGTACGTCGAGCAGGACGAACAGGGCCACGCCACCTACGTCGAACACCACCGCACCATCGGCGACCGGGTCCGCGAACTGGTCGCGGCCGGCTTCCGGCTGGTCGACCTGGTCGAGCCCGAGTGGCCGGACGGGCACGAGCAGGAGTGGGGCGGCTGGTCGCCGCTGCGCGGCCGACTCATCCCCGGCACCGCGATCTTCGTCACCGAGCGGGGCTGACGCCTTGCTGAACCCGGCCTGGCGCGAGCTGCCCGTCCGCACCGCCCTGCCCGCCCTGCACCGCGCGCTCGACGAGCACGGCACGGCGGTCCTCGCCGCCCCGCCCGGCACCGGCAAGACCACCCTGGTGCCGCTGGCCCTCGCCGGGCTGCTCTCCGACGGCCGGCCCGCTCGGCGGGTGCTCGTCGCGGAGCCGCGCCGGCTCGCCGTCCGGGCCGCCGCCCGCCGGATGGCCTGGCTGCTCGGCTCGGCCGTCGGCGCGCAGGTGGGCTACACCGTCCGCGGCGAGCGCCGGACCGGGCCCGAGACCGTGGTCGAGGTGGTCACCACCGGCGTCCTGCTCCAGCGGCTCCAGCGCGACCAGGAGCTCTCCGGCGTCGACGTCGTCGTCCTCGACGAGTGCCACGAACGGCACCTGGACGCCGACACCGCGCTCGCCTTCCTGCTCGACGTCCGGGCGGCGCTCCGCCCCGAACTGCGGATCGTCTGCGCCTCCGCCACCTCCGACACCGCGGCCTGGGCCGAACTCCTGGACGACGCGCCGGTGGTCGAGGCGCACGGCGTCTCGCACCCGGTCGAGGTGGTCTGGGCGCCGCCCGCCCGGGCCGTCCGCCCCGCCCACGGCACCCGGGTCGACCCGGCGCTGCTCGACCACGTCGCGGCTGTGGTGCGGCGCGCTTTGAGCGAGCGGGACGGGGACGTGCTCTGCTTCCTGCCCGGCGTCGGCGAGATCGCCCGCGTCGCCGGGCAACTGTCCGGCTTGTCGGTGGACGTGCTCCAGTTGCACGGCCGCGCCCCTCAGCCCGTCCAGGACGCCGCCCTGGCTCCCGGTGAGGGGCGCCGCATCGTCCTCGCCACCTCCGTCGCCGAGTCGTCCCTCACCGTCCCCGGCGTCCGGATCGTGGTGGACGCCGGGCTCGCCCGCGAACCCCGCACCGACCACGCGCGCGGCCTCGCCGCCCTGGTCACCGTGCGCGCCTCGCTCGCCGCCGCCCGCCAGCGGGCCGGCCGCGCCGGACGCGAGGCCCCCGGCACCGTCTACCGCTGTTGGCAGGAGGCCGAGGACGCCCGCGCCGCCCGCTTCCCCACACCGGAGATCGCGCTCGCCGACCTCACCTCCTTCGCGCTCCAGGCCGCCTGCTGGGGCGACCCGGACGCCACCGGCCTCGCCCTGCCCGACCGGCCCCCGGCGGGCGCGATGGCCGCGGCCCGGGAGACCCTGCTCGCCCTCGGCGCCGTCTCCGCCGACGGCCGGGCGACCGCGCGCGGCGTCCGCCTCGCCCGCACCGGCCTGCACCCGCGGCTGGGGCGCGCGCTGCTGGACGGCGCGCCGGCCGTGGGCGCCGACCGCGCCGCCTCGGTCGTCGCGTTGCTCTCCGAGGAACCCCCGCGCGCCCTGGGCGACGACCTCGCCACCGTCCTGCGGCTGGTCCGCTCCGCCCGCGACCCCTACGCCGGACGCTGGCGCGACGAAGTCCGCCGCCTGCGCCGCTCCACCTCCTCCGAGCCACCCACCGACCTGCCCGACGCGACGGCCGTCGGCCTGGTCGTCGCCCTCGCCTTCCCCGAACGGATCGCCCGCGCCCGGGTGGAACGGCCCGAACCCGGCACCCTCAGCCCGTACCTGATGGCCTCCGGCACCGCCGCCGAACTCGCCCCCGGCACCGCGCTCGGCACCGTCCCCTGGCTCGCCGTCGCGGTCGCCGACCGCCCGGCCGGCTCGCACTCGGCCCGCATCCTGCACGCCGCCGCCCTGGACGAGTCCACGGCCCTACTCGCCGGCACCTCGCTCCTCACCACCCGCGCCGAAGTCCACTGGGACACCCGGCGGGGCGACGTCGTCTCCCGCCAGGTCGACTCCCTCGGCGCCATCGAACTCTCCTCCGCTCCCCTCAACCGCCCCTCCCCCACCCTCCTCCGCACCGCCCTCCTCGAAGGCCTCACCCGCGAGGGCGTTTCGGCGCTGCTCACCTTCCCCTCCCCCGGTCTCCGCGAACGCCTCGCCTTCCTCCACACCGCCCTCGGCGCCCCCTGGCCCGACGTCTCCGACGCCGCCCTCCTCGAACGCGCCGACGAGTGGCTGGAACCCGAACTCTCCCGCGCCCGCCGCCGCTCCGACCTCACCCGCATCAACACGACCGACGCCCTCCAGCGCCTCCTCCCCTGGTCCACCGGCGAGGCGGGCCGCCTGGACGAGCTGGCCCCGGAACGCATCACCGTCCCCAGCGGCTCCAAAATCCGCATCGACTACACCACCGAACGCCCAGTGCTGGCCGTCAAGTTGCAGGAACTCTTCGGCTGGACCACCACCCCCACCCTCGCCGCCGGCCGCGTCCCGGTGACCATCCACCTCCTCTCCCCCGCCGGCCGCCCCGCCGCCGTCACCGGCGACCTGGCGTCCTTCTGGCGCGACGGCTACCGCGCCGTCCGCGCCGACTTGAGAGGCCGCTACCCCCGCCACCCCTGGCCCGAGGACCCCACCACCGCCGAACCCACCAAGCGCACCAACGCCCGCAAGTAGCAACAGGAGACCCCACTACCCATCTACGGGTAGTGGGGTCTCGGGCAGCTCGCAGGACGCACCGCTCAGCAGGTGTCGACCGTCGTGGGTCCGGACACTTGGTGCAGTGTCGCCCCGAAGCCCGTCCAGGACACGTACGGCGTAGACCGCGGCCATGCGTTCGGAGACCTCGGCCGGTGTCAGCCAGGCAATCTCGACCGACTCCTCCGAGAGCCGCATCGCCTCGTTCTCCGGTCGGCAGCGAAAGACGAGGGCGACGATCCCTCGGCTCACGTTCTTGTAGACGCCGGTCAGCCGCTCCACGCCGACCTTGATCCCGGTCTCCTCGTGGACCTCGCGGCGCACGCCGTCCTCGACGGCCTCGCCAAGCTCCAGCACGCCACCCGGAGGCTCCCAAGTCCCGTCGTCAGCCCGACGAATCGCCAGCACACAGCCGTCCTCGCGCACCACCACCCCGGCGACGGACACCGAGTGGAGCGGCGCTGACTGGGACTTCCCGGCGCTATTACTCATGTGCAGGAGGATAGGAGCCCCGGCGAGGGATGAGGTGGCCTCGTCGGCCACACCGGCCTTGTGCACCGCCCGCAGCAGCAACCGACCCGTACCATCGAGCCCCCGCCCGCCCGGCACCCGGGCCGACGGGGTTCCAGGCGATGACACCGGTCCGCCGCGTCCGCCTTTCCATGCACCTCGGCACCACGTCCGCACCGATCGCTGAGGCCGCAGCCCCCGCCGCCCCTGGCCCGAAGACCCGACCACCGCCGAACCCACCAAGCGCACCAACACCAGGAAATGCGAAGGCGCGGCTAGCGAACCACAGGAATCTCCCCTGAGCGCCAGTCAGCCAGCCGCTTGCGGATGTTCGACACCATCGGCAGCCCGTCCGTCTCGGCCGGGCTGAACCACGCCACCTCGTGGGACTCGTCGGACACCCGCAGCTCTCCGCCAAGCGGGCGCCCGAGGAGACAGATCGAGAACTCCTGGCGGACCTCGCCGTCGTCGTAGGCGAACACGTGCCCGGGGTCGGTGTAGGTGCCGACGATCCCGGTGATCTCGATCTCGATGCCGGTCTCCTCGCGCGTCTCGCGGACACCGCACCCGGCGAGCGACTCACCGATGTCCATCCTGCCGCCGGGCAGGGCCCACATCCCGTTGTCGGTACGCCGCTGGAGGAGGACGCGGCCCGCATCGTCGACCACGACGACGGACGCCGCCGGGACCAGCGAGTTGGCCTCGGGAGCGTTCGGGTCGTCCTCGTAGTCACGTCTTGGCATGATCCACCACCTCTACTGCCGGGACAGTCCACAGGTCCCGCCCCTTCGCCCACAAGTCCTCGACGTGGCCTGCGAAGCGATCGAACACACCGTCGTCCTGGGCCCGCCTGAAGTGCATCATCGGAGCGTCATGGCCGATCCTACCGGGCAGCAGCGGTGTGACGATCATGTCGTCGTCGAAGCGAAAGACGCTGAGTGAGACGTGTCCGGTCTCGTATCGCGCCTCGATCGACGTGTCCCGCAGCTTGGCCAACTCGGACAGGGTGACCTCGATCCGGGTCGAAAGGCTCAGCGGGACATCCTCCTCCAGCTCACGCTGACGGGTGACCGGGTGTCCTGGCTCGCCGAGGACGAAGCGGACCCGAACGCTCGCCGCCGCCTTCTGCCGAAGCAGACCGCCGAAGTTTGCGTGCTCCAGCCACAGGAAGTAGTTGGTGTACCCGGCAAACGTCAGCTCCCGGGTTGCCCCCTTTATCAGTTGACGCCAAAGGGAGGCCGGCGCCGCCGACCGGTACGGGTACATCTGCACCAGCTCCCGATCCGGGCCCGACTTCACGAGCTGCTGCACGGATGGCCAGAGCACGGTTTCCTCCTCACCGAGAGCCCGACTGGCAGCTGAGCGGTGTCGGGCATGGGGCTCGCGCGAGGGATTCGCGAGCCACCGATCGACGGTCTTGGGATCGACACCGCACACACGCGCGAGTTTGGACGAGGTCATGTTGGCACGGGCCATTGCGTCACGGAGCGAGCTGTTCACCGGCTGACCTTCCACGTTAGGGACGTTTCAAGGTCTACCAGCCGAACGTCCCTAACGTCCCGAAAACGAAGTATGACGTCCCGTCAGTTAGCCCCAAGATTTGGCGTGCCCGATACCGCGCCGCCCGGGTCGGGTCAGGTCGGCCACGTCCGCTATCTCCTCTCCCCCTTTGAGGACCCCATGCTCACCGCCCGCCGCCCCCGCAGGTTCGCCGCGCGCCTCGACTCGCGGGCCGAATCCACCTCGTTCGCCCGGCACTTGCTCCGCGCGTACCTCTCCGCCCTCCCCAGCGGCGACCGCTTCTCCGACATCGCCGAACTCCTCCTCGGCGAGCTCTTCGCCAATGCGATCCAGCACTCCGACGCCCCCGCCGACCGCCATATCGAGATCCGCTTCGCCCTCACCAACGACCTCCTCCGCGTCGAGGTCCACGACGCGGGCAGCGGGCGCCCCTCCGTCCGCTCGACCTCCCCCGACGACGAGCACGGGCGTGGCCTCTTCCTCGTCAACGAGCTCGCCGAACGCTGGGGCTGCTGCCCCCGTGCCGGCGGCATCGGCAAGTTCGTCTGGGCCCTGATCGCCCCCGCCCCCACCCAAGCCGCCACCCGGTAGACGCGCAGGAAGTCGGCCCCTCCGACTTCCTGCGCGCACCACCAAGACCCCAGCTCTGCTCATCAACAGGGCTGTTGAAGCAATCCAGACCGTCGATCCGAGGAGGATTCATGACGCACACCCTCGTACCCTGGGGCATCAGCAGGATGGCACCGTACGTGGCCACCGCCACGCTCCCGGCGTTCACGCCCGTCATCGACCCCGAGACGCAGATCGCCGTCATCGTGGACGAGAGCGGCCGGACGGTCGAGCTGGGAAGCCACGGAACCAGCACCAGTGGTGTCACGCCCACCCAGACGAGCCCCGGTGACGGGGCCTCGCCGGGCGGGGCCAGCGACAGCGACGTCACCGAGTCCTACGACCAGGACCAGAGCTCCGACTGATGGCCGCCCGAAGCAGGTCGGTACTGGTACTGACCAATGTCTCCGACGTGACAGCGGATGCGGTACTGCGAGTGCTCGCCGAGCGCCGGGTTCCGGTGGTCCGTTTGGATCCCGGCGCCGACCTGCACACGGATGCCTCGCTGACCGCCACGTACTGCGTTGGCGGTCAGCGGGGCACCCTCCGCACGTCGAGCCGCGAACTCGACCTCACGGACGTCCAATCCGTCTGGGTGCGCAGGCCCTCGGCCTACAAGGGACCGTCTGACCTTGCCGGCCAGGACCGCCGGTTCGCCGCCGCACAGGCATTCTGGGGAACGGGCGGCGTCCTGTCCTCGCTTCCCGGGGCGCACTACGTGAACCATCCCTGGAACAACCGGGCGGCGGAGTACAAGCCGGCTCAGCTCGCAGCCGCACAGCGCTGCGGATTCCACGTACCCCACACCCTGATCACCAACGACGAGCACGAGGCCCGGGAGTTCACCGCCCACCACGCCGCTGGTGCGGTCTACAAGCCCCTGTGGAACACCCCGTACTCGGTCGACGGCCAGGCCCAGGCAGTGTGGGTCCGCGAAGTCCGCAGCCCGGAGATCACCGAGGCCGTGACGGCGTGTCCGCACCTGTTCCAGGCCAAGGTTCCCAAGGCGTTCGACGTACGGGTGACCGCAGTCCGGGACCGGCTGTTCGCCACCCGGATCGACAGCCCGGATCTCGACTGGCGGCATCGGCAGGACCGGATGCACTGCACCCCGATCGACATCCCCGCGCCGGTCGCCGAGTCCGTCGCCCGCTACCTGACGATCTTCCGACTGACCTTCGGAGCCTTCGACTTCGCCGTCACCGCAGACGCCACGTGGTACTTCCTGGAGTGCAACCCGAACGGTCAATGGGCGTGGCAGCCGACCGGGATCACCAACGGGATCGCGCTCGCAATCGCCGACCAACTGGAAAGGGGCCACCACGAGTGACCACATCCGACACCCTGCGCGCCGCCCTGGTCGAGCAACTCACCGACAACGGCACACTCACCGACCCCGCATGGACCGAAGCCGCCACCGCCGTGCCGCGCGAACTGTTCGTCGGTAGCTACTTCCTTCCGTTCGAAGGCAGCTCCCCGACCAGCTACCGAACCGTGCGCCCCGACGACCCCGGGTGGCTGGAGGGCATCTACACCGATCAGACCCTCATCACCCAACTCGACGGCCGCACCCGGCCGGAGGACACCGGGGAGCACCCGGTGTCCGGGGCGCCCTCGTCGTCGTCCACGCTGCCCTCGCTCGTGCTGGGCATGTGGCAGCAGCTCGGCGCCGCCGCCGGTCACCAGGTCCTCGAAGTCGGCACCGGAACCGGATACTCGACCGCGCTCGGTGCGCACCGCCTCGGCGGCGGGAGCATCACCAGCATCGAGTACGACCCCCAGGTAGCCGAACGTGCCGCCACCGCCCTCAAGGCCGCCGGCCACGCCCCGCGCCTCATCACCGGCGACGGCCTCGCCGGGGACCCGGACGGCGGCACCTTCGACCGGCTGATCGCGACGTGTTCGGTCCGGTACCTGCCGATGGCCTGGCTCCGCCAGGTGAAGCCGGGCGGCCGGATCCTGGCCACCCTTTCCGGGTGGAGCTACGCCAATGCCCTGGCTCTGCTCGACGTGACCGGCCCCGGTGAGGCCACGGGCCGGTTCCTGCCCGGCTACACCAGTTTCATGATCGCCCGACCCCACGACCGGCCGCCCCGCCCGACCCTGGCCCTGCTCCCCGGGGAGGAGCGCGCGAGCCGGATCGACCCCGCGAAGCTCGATACGTGGACCGGAAGCTGGGTCGCACAGCTCGCCGCGCCCTCGGCCGAACGGTTGGGAGCCGGCGGGCAACAGATCCTCTCGGACGTGGCCACCGGATCACAGGCCAGGACCATGCCCGACCCCGAAGGCGGGTGGACCGTGGTGCAACGCGGACCGCTCCGCCTGTGGGACCAGGTGGAGACCGCCATCGAGCGCTGGCAGGGCGCGGGCGAGCCGCACCAGGACGCCTTCGGCATCACGGTCTCCGCAGCCGGCCAACGCGTCTGGCTCGGCAGCGAGGACGGTCCGGGCTGGGACCTTCCGATATGACACCAGTGCTCAGGCGGCCAGGCCGTGCACAGGAAGTCGGCGGGTCCGACTTCCCACGCGCGACGCCTTCGTTCAGGAGGAGGCCCACCAGCTCGA
Organism: Kitasatospora sp. NPDC093806; assembly: GCF_040683335.1. Classification (NCBI taxonomy): domain Bacteria; kingdom Bacillati; phylum Actinomycetota; class Actinomycetes; order Kitasatosporales; family Streptomycetaceae; genus Kitasatospora; species Kitasatospora sp. NPDC093806. The sequence goes on along the minus strand of NZ_JBFBDO010000010.1, from coordinate 67,721 downwards.
CGGGGACGCAACCGTGTAGCCCAGGGACTCGTAGAGCGGCCGGCCGAGCTTCGAGGCGGTGAGGGTGGCCGGCAGGTCCGCGACGTGGGCGAGCGCACCGAGCATGACGGCTCGGCCCACGCCGCGTGAGCGGAAGGCCTCCGAGGTCGCGATCCAGTAGTGGCTGCCGACGCCGTCGGCCACCACGCTCACACCGGCTCCCGCGACCGCGCCGTCGATCGAAGCGATGAAGACGTCCACGCCCGGCTGCTCGATCAGCGAGGAAGGAAAGAGCTCGCCGGGGCGGTAGGGCTCGAAGCCGGTGAGCTCGAAGCCCTCGATCACGACCCGCTCGGCCGCCTGGAGCTCCTCGGCCCCCTGCACCCGGGACACCTCCAGCGTCGGTTCGGCGACGGGGCCGGGCTGGCGCAGCATGACCGGCATCTGCCAGGTGCGCATGCCCAGGTGGCTCAGGTCGGTCGAGTCGAACGGGTCCTCGACGTACGCCGTCCCCGCAGCCCCGCGCACCAGCTCGCTCAGCTCGGCCACCTCGGCCGGTTCGAGGTCGGCCTCCTGGATCAGGACCCGTAGCCCCGCCCGCTCGTCGCCGGCGACCGCGACGAACCCGCGGCGCGCGATCACCTCGTGCCCCCGGCTGCGCCCGGTCGCGGTCCAGAAGGCGGCGGAGTTGCGGGCCTGGCGCAGCGGCGCCTCGGCCAGGGAGACGGACTGGTCGGTCGAAGATGATCCACTTGTCATTGGGCCTACGGTAGTACGAAATTGACTCCTTTTCACCGGTCAATTTCCCACACAACGACCGGGCCGGGAGGTCACCAGCCGGTGAGCTCCTGGCCGAGAAGCCGCTGGCACACCTGCCACAACATGCTCGACCGGCTCGACTTCACGAGGACCTTGTCCCCGGGGCGGAGCACCTTCTCCAGAAGTCGGGCCGCGGTCTCGGCGTCGGCGACGATGGCGGTCTCCGCCTCACCGTGGGCCGCCGCGAGCGCGAGTTGGGTAGCCATACCGCCGCCGACGGCGATGACCAGGTCCACGCCCAGCTCGGCTGCGAGGGCGCCGATCTCGCGGTGCGCGGCCACGGCGTCGTCGCCGAGTTCGGCCATCTCCCCGAGGACGGCGATCAGGCGTCCGCTCGGCCGCAGGGCGGGGAAGGTGATGGCCCGGCCCGTGTAGGACGCGGCGAGGCGGCTCAGCGGGACCCGATCGTTCTCCTGCCCCCAGGACGAGGGGTCGCGGAAGTGGATGACCGGGTCGTCGCCGTCCTCGAAGCCGTTCGCCACGATCAGGTGGCCGCCGCGCCGACCGTCCTCGGGAAGCTTCTCCGTGACCGAGACGATCAGCGGCGCCTCCGCGAGACGGGCCGTCAGCTCGTCGGCCGGCACGGGTTCGGCCCGGCCGGGGACGTCGAAGGCGGCGGCGATCTCGGCCAGTCCGACGTGCAGCCAACCGCGCTCGGTGAGGGCTCCCTTGTCGACACCGATCCGGACCAACTCCGTGACCGTGGGCGGCTCCTGCCCGTACGCGAGGAGGATCATCCGGAGTGACGCCATGCCGCAGGCACGGTCCGACCACTCGATCCGGTCCCCGAGCTCAACGCCGCCGCGCTCCTCCCACTCACGCTCGGAGATGCGTTGACGGCACATCGGGACATCGTGGACTCGCGACACGGCGGCGGCCTCCCAGGACAGGTCAGGTGGTAGGTGAGACCGTACATCGCCGCCCCGGTCACGTAGTTCGAGTCCCGGCGCGCCGCTGACCGGACCGGGCGCTGATGCGGGCGGGCCGGTCGGCCCCGGCCGTAGGTGACCTCCGCGGCGGGCGGGCGGCTCGGGCCGTGGCTCAGGCGGTCAGGCGGTGAGGGCGACGATGATGGACCAGCCAGGTGAGAAGCCGCCGTTCTTGACCAGGTCGGCGTAGCCGCCCTCGGTGTCGAGCCGGCCGCTGACGGCCGCGCCGTTGCCGGCCCGGTAGAACAGCAACTCCCGTCCCACCGGCACGATGTGCGTCTACCCGGCGGCGAGAGAACCACCGGTGAGTTCGGTGTAGACACCGTCGAGGCTGAACCTTCCCGCCGCGGTATGGCCGTCACCGGCCTGGTAGAAGAACAGTTTCCTGGGCACGGCTTTCCTCCTTGGTTGTCCGGACTGGGGCCGTCGCGTTCCGCTGCGGATACACGCGGTCACCGTCGGGTGAACGGCGGGCCGGTGAACGGTCGACCGAGCGTGACCGGGCGTCAGCCGCCGCCGGAGAAGCCGCCGGAATTGGCGGAGCCGGAGCCGCCGTAGACCCAGCCGCCGGAGCGGGGCGGTGGGGGCTTGGGGCGGGTGCGGTGTTCGGTGTGGCGGTGGACGGGGATGCCGGAGGGGGCGAGCAGGGCTTGGAGGGAGCGCTGGAGCGCGTCGGCGTCGGTGCCCTTCGGGGCCCGGTGCGGGAGGCCGCCGTCGCCGGTCGGGATCACCACCTTGATGTGGACGGTGCTGACGGCCGGGTCGGGGTCGCCCTCGTAGGGGACCTCGACGGCCTCGGCCAGCTCGATCCGCCGCAGACCGGAGATCGGGACCCAGGCGTCGGTGCGGGCGCCCCGGACGAAGCGCAGTTCGGTCGGGGCGCCGGCCGGGGCGAACTGCACCCGGCAGGTCGTCGCCAGCTCGCGCGGGGCGGCGTACAGCCAGACGCCCAGGACGCCGGCCACCCACAGCGCCGCGCAGACGGTCACCGCGCCCGTGAAGGTGGCGCCGACGATCACCGCCACCAGCACGATCAGCGCGCCGGCGGGGAGGAAGACGACGCCCACGGCGAGCAGCGCGCCGAGGAGCCGCAGCAGCAGGAGCGCGCCGGCGGGCCAGGAGCCTCCGCCCGGTTCGAAGACCAGGTCGGTGGTGGCGCCGTCGGGGCCGGATCGGATCACCTCATCGGCAGGCATACCCGCCAGGGTAGGACCGCCCGGCGGAACCGAGAAGGCCCCGCACGCGAACCCAACGGGTCGGCGCGCGGGGCCACTTGGTGAATCGACCGGCAAGCGACCGGTCAGTGCGCGGCGGCCTCCCAGTCGGCGCCGACGCCGACCGAGACGTCGAGCGGGGCGCGCAGCGGGTAGGCGCCGGCCATCTGCTCGCGGACGATCGCCTCGACCGGCTCGCGCTCGCCGGGGGCGAGCTCCAGGACGATTTCGTCGTGCACCTGGAGCAGCATCCGGGAGGCGAGCCCGGCGGTGCGCAGGGCCTCGTCGACCCGGAGCATGGCGATCTTGACGATGTCGGCGGCCGAGCCCTGGATCGGGGCGTTGAGGGCCATCCGCTCGGCCATCTCGCGGCGCTGGCGGTTGTCGCTGTTGAGGTCGGGCAGGTAGCGGCGGCGGCCGAGCAGGGTCTCGGTGTAGCCGGTGGCGCGGGCCTCGTCGACCACCCGGCGCAGGTAGTCGCGGACGCCGCCGAAGCGCTCGAAGTAGGTGTCCATCAGGCCCTGCGCCTCGCCCGGCTTGATGCCGAGCTGCTGGGAGAGCCCGTACGCGGAGAGGCCGTAGGCGAGGCCGTAGGACATCGCCTTGATCTTCCGGCGCATCTCGGCGTCGACGTCGGCGCCCGGCACCTCGAAGACCTGGGAGGCGACGGTGGTGTGGAGGTCCTCGCCGGTGGCGAAGGCCTCGATCAGCGCCTCGTCCTCGGAGAGGTGGGCCATGATCCGCAGTTCGATCTGCGAGTAGTCGGCGGTGAGCAGCGACTCGTACCCCTCGCCGACCACGAAGGCGCGGCGGATCATCCGGCCCTCCTCGGTGCGGACCGGGATGTTCTGCAGGTTCGGGTCCTGCGAGGAGAGCCGGCCGGTGGCGGCGACCATCTGGTTGAAGGTGGTGTGGATGCGCCCGGCCGGGGAGACCGTCTTGAGCAGGCCCTCGACGGTGGTGCGCAGCTTGGCCTGGTCGCGGTGGCGGAGCAGGATGACCGGCAGCTCGTTGTCGGTCTGGGTGGCGAGCCAGGTGAGCGCGTCGGCGTCGGTGGTGTAGCCGGTCTTGATCTTCTTGGTCTTGGGGAGGGCGAGCTCGCCGAAGAGGATCTCCTGGAGCTGCTTGGGCGAGCCGAGGTTGAACTCGTGGCCGGCGGCGGCGTGCGCCTCCTCGACGACCCGCTGGATCTCGGCGGCGAACTGGGCCTCCAGGCCGGTGAGCCAGGGGCGGTCGGCGGCGATGCCGGTGCGCTCCATCCGGGCGAGCAGGGCGGCGATCGGCAGCTCCATGTCGCGCAGCAGCTCGGTGGCGCCGACCTCGGCGAGCCGGGTGTCGAAGAGCTCGGCGAGGTCGAGGACGGCGCGGGCCTGGAGCATCAGCGCCTGGGCGCCGGCGGTGGCGTCCTCCTCCGGGGCGTCGAAGGCGAGCTGACCGGACTCGGCGGCGGGGGCCGGGGCGAGCGAGCGGCCCAGGTACTCCTCGGCGAGCACCTCCAGGGTGAAGGTGCGGCGGCCGGGCTTCTCCAGGTAGGCGGCGAGGGCGGTGTCGGCGACGACGCCGTCGACGGTCCAGCCGCGCTCGGCGAAGGCCCGCATGACCTGCTTGGCGATGTGCAGGGCCTTGGGGGCGGCCGGGTCGGCGAGCCAGTCGGTGAGGGCCCGCTCGTCCTGCTCGGCGAGCAGCGCCGGGTCGAACCAGGCGGCGGCTTCCCCGGCGGCGAGCGCGATCTCGGTGACCTCGCCGGTGCCGAGCGCCCACTGGTAGACGGCGGCGAGCGCGACCGGGGTCTTGCCGTCGGCGGCGTGCTCGCGCAGCCAGCCGGCCAGCGTGCCGGGGTCGGTGAGGAGTTCGCCGTCGACCTCGACGCCGGGGGCGAGCTCGGCGGCGGCCTCGGGCTCGGCGGCGGCCGGGTCGATGCCGTGCACGCGGTCGCGGAAGTTGGCGTTGCGGAACTCCAGCGAGTCCATCAGCGCGCCGACGGCGGGCTTGTCGAACGGCGCGCGGGCCAGGTCGTCGACGCCGAGCGGGAGTTCGACGTCGCGGACCAGCTCGGTGAGGATCCGGTTGCGCTTGACCGAGTCGAGGTTGTCCCGCAGCTTCTCGCCGATCTTGCCCTTGACCTCGTCGGCGCGGGCGACCAGCTCGTCGAAGGAGCCGAACTGGTTGACCCACTTGGCGGCGGTCTTCTCGCCGACGCCGGGGATGCCGGGCAGGTTGTCGGACGGGTCGCCGCGCAGGGCGGCGAGGTCCGGGTACTGGCGCGGGGTGACGCCGTACTTCTCGGCGACCTTCTCCGGGGTGTAGCGGGTGAGCTCGGAGACGCCCTTGGTCGGGTAGAGGACGGTGATGTGCTCGGTGACCAGCTGGAGGGAGTCGCGGTCGCCGGTGACGATGTCGACGTCGAAGCCGGCCGCCTCGGCGGCGGTGGCCAGGGTGGCGATGATGTCGTCGGCCTCGAAGCCCTCGGCGGTCAGCCGCGGGACGTGCATGGCGTCGAGGAGTTCGCCGATCAGGCCGATCTGGCTGCGGAACTCGTCCGGCGTCTTGGCCCGGTTGGCCTTGTAGTCGGGGAACTCGACCGAGCGGAAGGTCTGGCGGGAGAGGTCGAAGGCGACCGCGAGGTGGGTGGGCGCCTCGTCCCGGACGGTGTTGGCGAGCATCGACGCGAAGCCGTAGACCGCGTTGGTGGGCTGGCCGGTGGAGGTGTTGAAGTTCTCCACGGGCAGCGCGTAGAACGCCCGGTAGGCCATGGAGTGCCCGTCGAGCAGCATCAGACGGGGCCGGGCTCCGCCGCCACCCGCCGCGCTCTTGTCCGTACTCTGCGTAGCCACGTCAACGTCCGTTCCTGCCGATTCCACTACCGGCCACCGATCCTATGGCCCGCCACCGACAAAAGGGGCACGCCCGCGACGGGCGCCCCTCGCGCACCCGCGCACCCCGGCCGTCACACCCGTTTCCCGCCGACACCACTGCTACCCCCGAGTAGGACGGTCGTACGATCACAGGCAGCAGCACCAGCACCACGATCACCGGCAGCACGACGACGTGCCCCCCGAGCGGCAGGAGCTTCCCCCATGACCGACGCGGCCCCCCTCCTCAACGTCCCGCAGGAGATGCTGGACCACTTCGCCAAGCTCGGCGTGGACCCGGCCACCTTCTCCGGCGGCGCGCTCGGCGAGAAGCTGGGCATCCGGATCGTCGAGGCCTCCGGCGACCGGGTGGTCGGCACCATGCCGGTGGACGGCAACCAGCAGCCGTACGGCCTGCTGCACGGCGGCGCCTCGGCGGCGCTGGCCGAGACGCTCGGCTCGGTCGGCGCGATGCTGCACGCCGGCCCGGGCCGGTACGCGGTGGGCGTGGACCTGAACGCCACCCACCACCGCTCGGCCACCTCCGGGCTGGTCACCGGGGTCGCGACGGCGGTCTTCAAGGGCCGCACCGCCGCCACCTACGAGATCGCGATCACCGACGACACCGGCAAGCGGGTCACCAGCTGCCGGCTGACCTGCATGCTGCGCGACCTCTGAGCCACGAGGGCCGACGAACCCTCAAATCCCTTACCCGCCCCCTTGTTTGACCTTCGATCGCCCTGGGCAGTCGTTGGTCCAGACAAGGGGGCGGTGGCATGTTCACAGTCTTTCAACGGTGTAACCGTGCGTAACAACTAGGAAATCCGAGCAATTGGCCGGATCCGGCCTTCGAATTCGCCCGGAAGCGCCCCCTCGACCCACTCATCGTCCGATATCCGGACGCATACGCCCGACTCCAACACTGCGAACATAAGCGTCCGATTATCGGTGAGGCCAGGAGTAACCTGCGCTTCTGCGCCTTACACCGCGCCAGTTGGGCGCAAACCCCCCGGCGCGGCCGGATCGGTCGAACCGGAACGACCACATAGTGAGACGACTTCTCCGTGTGCTCATAACAAGAGAATCACAGCCTCGCCGCACCACTGCCCGAGCCGCCCAGGGGCATCTAGAGTCACGGCCAGTCACCGCGCCAAGTGGATTGGGCCCGGCCCATCGCGCATCCTGGCTCCCGCCTCTCCGGCGCGGCGCCCTCCTGAACCGAAGGGGACCCTCGTGCGTCATCGTTCAGCAGTTGTCGTGAGCATTGCCGTGATCGCCGCGCTCAGCCTCACCGCGTGCGGCTCCCGCGACGAGAAGAAGTCCGGGGACAGCGGCAACGGGGGATCCACCACCGTCACCATCGGCGTCGACGCGCCGCTCACCGGCGACCTCTCCGCCCTCGGCCTCGGCATCCGCAACTCCGCGGAGCTCGCCGTCAAGCAGGCCAACGAGAAGAACGAGGTCCCCGGCGTCAAGTTCCAGATCAAGGCCCTGGACGACACCGGCAAGCCGGCCCCCGGCCAGCAGAACGCCACCCAGCTGGTCGGCGACAAGGACGTCATCGGCGTCGTCGGCCCGCTGAACTCCAGCGTCGCCCAGTCGATGCAGCAGATCTTCAACGACGCCAACCTCGTCCAGATCTCCCCCGCCAACACCGGCGTCGCCCTCAGCCAGGGCGAGAAGTGGGCCAGCGGCGTCAAGGCCCGCCCCTTCAAGTCCTACTTCCGCACCGCCACCACCGACGCCGTCCAGGGCCCGTTCGCGGCCGACTTCCTGGCCAAGGACGCCAAGAAGACCAAGGTCTTCCTCATCGACGACCAGAAGACCTACGGCGCCGGCCTGGCCGGCACCTTCAAGGCCCAGTTCGTCAAGAACGGCGGCCAGATCGTCGGCGAGGAGCACGTCAACCCCGACGACCGCGACTTCGCCGCCATCGTCACCAAGGTCCGGTCCTCCGGCGCCGAGGCGGTCTACTACGGCGGCGAGTACCCCGCCGCCGGCCCGCTCTCGCTCCAGCTCAAGGACGCCGGCGTCAACATCCCGCTGATGGGCGGCGACGGCATCCAGAGCGGCGACTTCATCAAGCTCAACCCCAAGGGCCAGGGCGACTTCGCCACCGCCGTCGGCCTCCCGGTCGAGAAGCTCCCCACCGCCGCCAAGTTCATCGAGGACTACAAGGCCGCCAACTACAAGGACGCCTACGAGACCTACGGCGGCTACTCCTACGACAGCGCCTGGGCCATCATCCAGGGCGTCAAGGCCGTCGTCGCCGCCAACAACGGCAAGCTCCCCGACAGCCCCCGCGCCAAGGTCGTCGAGGCCGTCCAGAAGGTCACCTTCGAGGGCGTCACCGGCAAGGTCTCCTTCGACGAGTTCGGCGACACCACCAACAAGCAGCTCACCGTCTACACCGTCAAGGACGGCAAGTGGGCCGTGGAGAAGTCCGGCACCTTCAACGGCTGAGCCAGCGACCTGACCTGACGTCAGGAGCACCACAGCACGTCGGAGTTACCCCGCGCGGGGGCGCCACGAGTGCCCCCGCGCGGACCCACATCCACCACCCACGCGGACACCCCACACGCACAACGGAGGCCCAGCGGTGCACGACCTACCGCAGCAGCTGGCCAACGGCCTGATCCTCGGCGCCCTCTACGGGCTCGTCGCGATCGGCTACACGATGGTCTACGGCATCGTCCAGCTCATCAACTTCGCCCACGGCGAGATCGTCATGGTCGGCGGCTTCGGCGCCCTGACCGCCTACCTCGCCCTCCCCGGCGGCACCACACTCTGGCTCGCCCTACCGCTGATGCTGATCGCCGGCATCCTGGTCTCCACCCTCACCGCCGTCGCCGCCGAACGCTTCGCCTACCGGCCGCTGCGCACCGCCCCCCGGCTCGCCCCGCTGATCACCGCGATCGGCCTCTCGATCCTGCTCCAGCAGCTGGTCTTCGCCTTCTACCCCGACGCCAAGAAGGCCCGGGTCTTCCCCAAGATCCCCGGCGACCCGTTCGAGATCGGCTCCGTCGCCATCCAGCGCAGCGACATCTTCCTGATCATCGCCGCCCCGCTCTGCATGCTCGCCCTCGGCTGGTTCGTCACCCGCACCCGCTCCGGCCGCGCCATGCAGGCCACCAGCCAGGACCCCGACACCGCCAAGCTGATGGGCATCGACACCGACCGGATCATCGTCATGGCCTTCGCCATCGGTGCCGCGTTCGCCGCCGTCGCCGCCGTCGCCTACGGCCTGCGCAGCGGCCAGGTGGACTTCCGGATGGGCTTCCTGCTCGGCCTCAAGGCCTTCACCGCCGCCGTCCTCGGCGGCATCGGCAACATCTACGGCGCCATGCTCGGCGGCGTCGCCCTCGGCCTCGCCGAAGCCCTCGCCACCGGCTACATCCAGCACCTGCCCGGCATGCACCTCTTCGGAGGCGGCGCCTGGAAGGACGTCTGGGCCTTCGTACTCCTCATCGTCGTCCTGCTCGTCCGGCCACAGGGCCTGCTCGGCGAGCGCGTCGCGGACAGGGCGTGAGCACCATGACCACCAGCAGCACCGAGACCACCCCGGTCATCGCCCTCCCCGGCCGCACCGCCGCCCTGATCACCGGACTCGGCGCCAGCGCCACCGCCGCCTCCGCCCTGATGGCCTGGACCTGGACCTCCGAGTTCCCCGGCGACCTCACCTACTACGGCTCCCCCGCCGGCCTCCAGTGGCTCGCCCTCACCGGCGGCCTGCTCACCCTCGTCCTGCTGCTCGCCACCCAGGGCGTCCCCGGCCTGCGCTGGGCCGCCCCGAGCCGCAGCCACAACGCCGTCCTGCTCGCCGCCACCGGCGCCGTCGCCGTCAGCTGGTTCTCGGTCGTCTCGATCGCCACCGACCTCGGCGGCCTCGCCAACCTCGAACCCGGCGGCTGGGTCGCCGCCCTCGGCTCGCTGCTCGCCCTGGCCGGCACCCTCGGACTGCCGCTCGACCGGCGCACCTCGGTGGCCCTGCGGATCCTCGACCGGCGGCTCTTCCTGCTCGTCCCGGCCGCCCCCGTGGTCTGGTTCGCCACCCACGCGATCCCCGCCGACAAGCCGGTCGCCCCCGTCCTCACCGCGCTGGCCGGCGGCCTGGCGATCGCCACCGGCGCCGTCCTGCTCGTCCAGCTCGGCCACCTCGCCAACTCCTGGCTGCGGCTCGGCACCGTCCAGCGGGCCCTGCCCGCCGCCCGCGAACTCCCCTCCTGGGCCGAGGTCGCGCTGATCGTCGTCGCCTTCGCCATCGGCCTGTTCGCCATCACCTTCGGCATCGACACCGAGTACGGCGAGCTGTTCACCGGCTACCTGCTGCTGGCCGCCGGCGTCGCCGCCGCGCTGAGCAAGTCCGGCCTGCTGCCCCGGCTGCGCGCGCTGACCGTCAAGTACCGGACCGTCACCACCGGCGCCGCGTTCGCCGCCGCCGCCAGCTTCCCGTTCACCCAGACCAGCGACCAGTACACCTCGGTCGCCACCAACATCCTGATCTTCGCCACCGTCGCGCTCGGCCTCAACATCGTCGTCGGCCTCGCCGGCCTGCTCGACCTCGGGTACGTCGCCTTCCTCGGCGTCGGCGCCTACGCCGCCGCCCTGGTCTCCGGCTCGCCCGCCTCGCCGATCCACGTCCAGTTCCCGTTCTGGGCCGCGATGCTCACCGGCGCCGCCGTCTCCATGGTCTTCGGCGTCATCATCGGCGCCCCCACCCTGCGGCTGCGCGGCGACTACCTCGCCATCGTCACCCTCGGGTTCGGCGAGATCTTCCGCATCACCATGCTCAACCTGAACGGCACCACCGGCCCCAAGGTCACCAACGGCTCCAACGGCATCCCGCGGATCCCCGACCTCAAGATCCTCGGCTGGGACCTCGGCAAGCCCAACACCGTCTTCGGCATCGAGCTCGGCCGGTTCTCCAACTACTACCTGCTGATGCTCGTCGTCACCGCCGTCGTCGTGCTGGTCTTCGCCCGGGTCGGCAACTCCCGGATCGGCCGCGCCTGGGTCGCCATCCGCGAGGACGAGACCGCCGCCGAGGCCATGGGCATCAACGGCTTCCGGCTCAAGCTCCTCGCCTTCGCCCTCGGCGCCTGCCTCGCCGGCCTCGCCGGCACCGTCCAGGCCCACGTCAGCTACACCGTCACCCCCGACCAGTACACCTTCGCCGAGGCCCTGCCGCCCAACTCCGCCTTCCTGCTCGCCGCGGTCATCCTCGGCGGCATGGGCACCATCAGCGGCCCGCTGGCCGGCGCGACCCTGCTCTTCCTCATCCCGAAGAAGCTGGAATTCCTCGCCGACTACCAGCTGCTCGCCTTCGGCATCGCCCTCATCGTCCTCATGCGCGTCCGCCCCGAAGGCCTCATCCCGAACCGGCGCCAGCAGCTGGAGTTCCACGAGGCCGCCATCCCGGCGCAGCCCACCGGCGACAGCGTCGCCCTCACCAAGGCAGGGGCGTGACCCTCCCGATGACCACCACCGACGCCCCCACCCGCGCCACCGCGGAACCGCTCCTCGAAGTCTCCGGCGTCACCATGCGCTTCGGCGGCCTCACCGCCGTCAACGACGTCTCCCTCACCGTCGGACGCAGTGAGATCATCGGCCTCATCGGCCCCAACGGCGCCGGCAAGACCACCTTCTTCAACTGCCTCACCGGCCTCTACGTCCCCACCGAGGGCAAGGTCAGCTACCAGGGCACCGTCCTGCCGCCCAAGCCCCACCTGGTCACCCAGGCCGGCATCGCCCGCACCTTCCAGAACATCCGGCTCTTCGCCAACATGACCGTCCTGGAGAACGTCCAGGTCGGCCGGCACAGCCGGATGCACCAGGGCCTGTTCTCCGCCATCCTGCGCGGCCCCGGCTACCGCAGGTCCGAGACCGAGAGCCGCGACAAGGCCATGGAGCTCCTGGAGTTCACCGGCCTCGCCGGCAAGGCCGACCACCTCGCCCGCAACCTCCCCTACGGCGAGCAGCGCAAGCTGGAGATCGCCCGCGCGCTCGCCTCCGACCCCGGCCTGCTGCTCCTCGACGAGCCCACCGCCGGCATGAACCCGCAGGAGACCCGCGCCGCCGAGGAACTCGTCTTCGCGATCCGCGACCGCGGCGTCTCCGTCCTCGTGATCGAGCACGACATGCGGTTCATCTTCAACCTCTGCGACCGCACCGCCGTGCTGGTCCAGGGCCAGAAGATCGTCGAGGGCGACCGCGAGACCGTCCAGAACGACGAACGCGTCATCACCGCCTACCTCGGCGCCCCGCTCGAAGGCACCACCGGCACCACCGCTGCGGAGGACACCCAGTGACCGCGCTCCTCGAGGTCCAGGACCTCCGCGTCTCCTACGGCAAGATCGAAGCCGTCAAGGGCATCAGCTTCACCGTCAACGAGGGCGAGGTCACCACCCTGATCGGCACCAACGGTGCCGGCAAGACCACCACCCTGCGCACCCTCAGCGGCCTGCTCAAGCCCACCGCCGGCAGCGTCACCTTCGACGGCCAGCCGATCGACACCGTCCCCGCCCACAAGATCGTCGCCCTCGGACTCGCCCACTCCCCCGAGGGCCGGCACATCTTCCCGCGCATGAGCATCGAGGAGAACCTCCTCCTCGGCGCCTTCCTGCGCGGTGACACCGACGGCATCACCGCCGACATCGAGCGCGCCTACGGCCTCTTCCCGATCCTCGGCGAACGCCGCAAGCAGGCCGCCGGCACCCTCTCCGGCGGCGAGCAGCAGATGCTCGCCATGGGCCGAGCCCTGATGTCCCGGCCCAAGCTGCTGATGCTCGACGAGCCCTCGATGGGCCTCTCCCCGCTCATGATGCAGAAGATCATGGCGACCATCGTCGAGCTCAAGGCCTCCGGGACGACCATCCTGCTGGTCGAGCAGAACGCCCAGGCCGCGCTCTCCCTCTCGGACCGCGGCTACGTGATGGAGACCGGCAGCATCGTCCTCCAGGGCACCGGCGCCGACCTGCTGCACGACGAGTCGGTGCGGAAGGCCTACCTCGGCGAGGACTGACCCTCCCTTCAGGTACGACGGAGGGCCCGGCGGATTCCCACCGCCGGGCCCTCCGTGGTCACCGCTGCCTACTCGGCCTTGTCCGACCCTTCGGCCTTCTCCTCGGCCTTCTTGCGGTCCTGGGCCGCGCCCTCCTCGATGACCGCCTCGGCCACCGCCGCCATCGTCATCCGGCGGTCCATCGAGGTCTTCTGGATCCACCGGAACGCGGCCGGCTCGTTCAGCCCGAACTTGGTCTGCAGCACGCTCTTCGCCCGGTCCACCAGCTTCCGGGTCTCCAGCCGCTGGGTGAGATCCGCGATCTCCTCCTCCAGCGTCCGCATCTCGGTGTACCGGGAGACGGCCATCTCGATCGCCGGGACGAGGTCGCTCTTGGAGAACGGCTTCACGATGTACGCCATCGCGCCCGCGTCCCGCGCCCGGTCCACCAGCTCGCGCTGCGAGAACGCGGTCAGCATCAGCACCGGCGCCAGGTGCTGCTCGTGGATCTGCTCGGCCGCGGACAGCCCGTCCAGCACCGGCATCTTCACGTCGAGGATCGCCAGATCCGGCTTCAGCTCCTGCACCAGCTGCACCGCCGTGGCCCCGTCCCCGGCCTCCCCGACGACGGTGTACCCCTCCTCTTCCAGCATCTCCTTCAGATCGAGGCGGATCAACGCCTCGTCCTCGGCGATCACAATCCGGGTGATCTGGGGCGAATCGGTCTCAAGCGGCTCAGCCTGCTCGTCGGCGGTGCTCACGGGGCTCCTCGTTCCGGCGGGGTACTGCACAAATGAGGGTACCTACACCCACCCCCGCATGCTCACGCGGTATGCTGTGGCGGTCGAGCCCAGCCGGGTTGGCGGAATAGGCTTACGCGGATGTCTCAAACACATCTGTCCGAGAGGACATGCGGGTTCGAATCCCGCACCCGGCACACTTTCTCGTTATTCCCGGGCAATGGGAAATTCACCACATCCAGTGGGCCTCCCCGGAAGCGCCTCGCGTCACCCTGATTCGCTTCATGCTGGCGCACATGACCACCCTCTCCGCGCGCGAACAGGCCGTCCACCTCCTCCGCCGTGGCACGCGCACTGCCGAAGTGGCGCGCCGCCTCGGCGTCCCGCCAGGCACCGTGTCGTGGTGGAAGCACGAGGATCTCGCCAAACGCGGAAGACTCCCGGGCCGCAAGCGCTCCACCTGCCCTCACTGCCACGGCGACGAGCTCGACCGCCCCGCGTACGCCTACCTGCTGGGCCTCTACCTGGGCGACGGCCACATCCTTCTGCCGAACGAGTACCGCAGAACCTCAAGCCTCCAGATCACCTGTGACGAGAAATGGCCGGGAGTCATGGATTCCGTCGAGCAGGCCATGCGCAAGGTGCTTCCCAACAACTCACCCTGCCGGGTCCGACGGACCGGCTGCCGCGACGTCAAGGTCTACTCGAAGCACCTGCCCTGTCACTTCCCCCAACACGGCCCCGGCAAGAAGCACGAGCGCACCATAGCCCTGGAGCCGTGGCAGCAGGAGATCGTCGACGCCCACCCCTGGGAGTTCCTGCGCGGGCTGATCCACTCCGACGGCTGCCGGATCACCAACTGGGCGACCCGCACCGTCGGTGGTGTCCAGAAGCGCTACGAGTACCCGCGGTACTTCTTCACCAACACCTCGGCCGACATCATCCGCCTCTTCACCGACACCCTCGACGCCGTCGGCGTTCAGTGGAAGGCCTCGGTCCCCCGCCCCACCGGCCAGGTCAACATCTCCGTCGCCCGCAAGGAGTCCGTCGCGCTGATGGACGCCCACATCGGGCCCAAGTACTGACACCGGCGCGGCCCCTGGCGGGGCCGCGCCGGTGCGGGGTTCAGTTGTCCAGGGCGCCCACGTGGTGGACGCGGACGAGGTTGGTGGAGCCGGCGAGGCCGGGTGGGGAGCCGGCGGTGATGACGACGATGTCGCCCTTCTGGCAGCGGCCGAGGGAGAGCAGGGCGGCGTCGACCTGTTCGACCATCTCGTCGGTGGTGGGGGCGAACGGGCCGAGGAAGGTCTCCACGCCCCAGGTGAGGGCGAGTTGGCTGCGCACGGCGGGTTCGTAGGTGAAGGCCAGCACCGGGATGGGCGAGCGGTAGCGGGTCAGCCGGCGGGCGGTGTCGCCGGACTGGGTGAAGGCGATCAGGTACTTGGCGTGCAGGAAGTCGCCGATCTCGGCCGCCGCCCGGGCCACCGCGCCGCCCTGGGTGCGGGGCTTGTTGCTCGGGGTGAGCGGGGGCAGGCCGGCCGCGAGGACGTCCTGTTCGGCGGCCTCGATGATGCGGCCCATGGTCCGGACCGTCTCGACCGGGTACTTCCCGACCGAGGTCTCGCCGGAGAGCATCACCGCGTCGGTGCCGTCCAGGACGGCGTTGGCGACGTCGGAGGCCTCGGCGCGGGTGGGCCGGGAGGAGTTGATCATCGAGTCGAGCATCTGGGTCGCGACGATGACCGGCTTGGCGTTCCGCTTGGCCAGCTTGACGGCCCGCTTCTGGACCATCGGGACCTGCTCCAGCGGCATCTCCACGCCCAGGTCGCCGCGGGCCACCATGACGCCGTCGAAGCGGTCGACGATGGAGTCGAGGTTCTCCACCGCCTGCGGCTTCTCGATCTTAGCGATGACCGGGACCCGGCGCCCCTCCTCGTCCATGATCCGGTGGACGTCCTCGACGTCGCTCCCGCTGCGGACGAAGGAGAGCGCGACGAGGTCGGCGCCCGCCCGCAGGGCCCACCGCAGGTCGGCGACGTCCTTGTCGCTGAGCGCGGGCACCGAGACGGCGACGCCGGGGAGGTTGAGGCCCTTGTGGTCGGAGACCAGGCCGCCCTCGACGACCAGGCAGCGGACCCGCGGCCCGTCCACCTCGGCGACCTCCAGGGTGACCCGCCCGTCGTCGACCAGGATCCGCTCGCCCGGGGTGACGTCCCCGGCGAGGCCGGAGTAGGTGGTGCCGCAGCCGTTCTGGTCCCCGTCGACGCCGTTGTCGGTGGAGATGGTGAACTCGTCGCCGCGTTCGAGAAGTACCGGGCCCTCGGCGAAGGTGCCGAGGCGGATCTTCGGGCCTTGAAGGTCGACGAGCACGCCGACGCTGCGGCCGGTCTCGTCCGCGGCCTTGCGGACCCGGCGGTAGCGCTCCTCGTGCTCGATGTGGGAGCCGTGGCTCAGGTTGAATCGGGCGATGTCCATCCCGGCGTCGACCAGCGTCTTGATCTGGTCGTACGTATCGGTGGCGGGCCCGAGGGTACAGACGATTTTTGCTCGGCGCATACCGCTGAGAGTAGGCATTACCGGCGCGTAACGACGACGCGGGTCCGGACTACGGGATGACCGTTGCCGGAAGGAGAGTTGAACATATCTGACCTGGCGTCGGACCGGTGTGCGAGAGGTCCCCCGCAACCCCTCCGGGTCGACCGCCGATGCGATTCCGTGAAGGGGTGTTCACCTCTGGTTCACCGTCACTTCCACCGCAGCTCCCGGCCCGGCGGGACGCTCGTCACCCGGCCCGGGTTCACCCGGCGGCCGGAGAACGGTCCAGATTGGTCCGACGAGGGGGAAACGTCCGGCATGAAGCGCGCGTTCGGGGTGCTGGCGGCACTGCTGCTACTCGGCGGGGTGGCGTTCGCACTCCTCAGACCGACCGGCGACGACCTCGTCACCGTCAAAGGCGTGATCGGCTCGGAGAAGCGCGAGTTCTTCGAAGACCCGGAGGTCAAAGCCGAGTTGGCCAAACAGGGAATCAAGGTGAGCGCCGACAGCGCCGGCTCCTGGCAGATGAGCGACATCAACCTCGACGACCGCGACTTCGCCTTCCCGGCCAGCCAGGCGGCCGCCGAGTCGATCCAGGCCAAGCGGGGCCTCACCGGCACGCTGGTCCGGCCGTTCTACTCACCGTTGGTGATCATGGCGCACGTGCCCACCGCCAACGTGCTGGTGAACGCCGGGATGGCGACCCGGGACGAGACCACGGGCGTCGTGACCTTCAAGATGGACGAACTCCTCAAGGCGCTGCGCCAGAGCAAGCGCTGGGAGCAGCTCGAAGCGCCGGACAAGCCCGGCGACCTCGGCGGCGACATCTTCCTGACCACCACCGACCCCGCGACCTCGTCCTCCGGCGCGCTGTACGTCTCGGTGCTCTCCTACCTGCTCAACGGCCGCCAGGTCGTGGCGGACGAGGCGGGGGTCCAGAAGGTCAAGGGCGACCTGTACACGGCGTTCTCCAAGCAGGGCGGGCTCAAGAAGTCCACCGACGAGCCGTTCGCGGACTTCCTCTCGAACGCCGGCGGCCCGCTGGTGCTCGCCTACGAGTCCCAGGCGGCCGAGCTGGTCGTCAAGGGGAAGGCGCCCGCGGACCTGACGGTGCTCTACCCGGACACCACGATCGTCTCCGACCACACCATCGTCGGACTCACCGCCAACGGGCGGAAGCTCGCCGACCAGCTGAACACCAACGCCAAGCTGCGCGAGCTGGCGGCCAAGTACGGCTTCCGCCCCCGGGAGGACCCGGCCGCGTTCGCCGCCCGCGTGAAGGGCAAGAAGCAGCCGCCCTACCTGGCGGCCGACCTCACGGCGGCGAACATCAAGCAGGCTCCCGTGCCGGTGCCGGACATCCTGGCGAAGCTGACCAACACGGCCAAGGGGAAGTGACGGGGGAGATGACGGACAGGACGACCTCGAAGGTCTCGAAAGGCGTGCGGGTGAAGAGCGGTGTGCGCGGCCTGGCCGCGGGGCTGGCGCTGCTGGTGGCGACGGTGACGGCGTGCGAGTCCTCGCCCGCCCCGAAGGCGAGCGAAGCGCCGGCGACGACCGCGCAGGCGGGCGTGCTGAGGGTCCTCGCGGGCAGTGAACTCCAGGACATGGCACCGGTGCTGGAGGAGGCCCAGAAGGCCACCGGGGTGACCGTGCAGTTCGCCTGGACGGGTTCGCTGGACGGCGCCGACGCCGTCTCGGCGGGCAAGACGGACGGCCGGTACGACGCTGTCTGGTTCCCGTCCAACCAGTACCTGCACCTGGACGACGGGACCAAGTCGAAGCTCCTCTCGGAGACGCCGATCATGGTCACGCCGGTCGCCTTCGGCATCCGCTCCGCGGTGCTCAACGACCTTTCCTGGGGCGATGGTTCCAAGGTGACCTGGGGGAACCTGGCGGAGGCCGCGGCGTCCGGCAAGCTCGCCTACGGCATGGCGGACCCGTCCCGCTCCAACTCCGGCTTCTCGGCGCTGGTCGCGGTCGCCTCGGCGTTCTCCGGGGCGGGCTCGGCGCTGACCGAGGCCGACGTGCAGAAGGCGACGCCGCAGCTCAAGCAGTTCTTCACCGGCCAGAAGCTCACCTCCGGCTCCTCCGGCTGGCTGGCCCAGGCGTACACCCGGGCCGAGCAGGGCTCGGTGGGGGCGCTGGTGAACTACGAGTCGGTGCTGCTGTCGATGAACAAGACGCTGCCGGCCGACCAGCAGCTCACCGTGGTCCGCCCGGTCGACGGCGTG
The DNA here is from genome assembly GCF_040683335.1 of Kitasatospora sp. NPDC093806. Lineage (NCBI taxonomy): Bacteria > Bacillati > Actinomycetota > Actinomycetes > Kitasatosporales > Streptomycetaceae > Kitasatospora > Kitasatospora sp. NPDC093806. The sequence continues at coordinate 49,419 of NZ_JBFBDO010000010.1, read as the reverse complement.
ATCTCGGCCAACTACCCGCTGACGCTGCTGGGTTCGGCGCAGCAGCGGGAGCGGGAGTCGTTCCAGAAGCTCACCTCCTACCTGCTGAAGGAGGACGTGCAGAAGCGGATCTCGGAGCTGACGCTGCGCCGCCCGGTCACCCCGGGGGCCACCCCGGCGGCCGGTCTGCCGACGGACCGCCGGCACGAGCTGCCGTTCCCGGGCACCCGGGCGGTCGCGGACGGACTGCTGGCCTCCTACCAGAACGAGCTGCGCCGCCCCTCCCGGACGGTGTACGTGCTGGACACCTCGGGCTCGATGTCCGGGCAGCGGCTGGCCTCGCTGAAGTCGGCGATGGGCCGGCTGACCGGGGCGGACGACACCCGGGGGGTGCGCCGGTTCCGCGACCGCGAGGAGGTCACGCTGATCTCCTTCGCCTCGAAGGTGAAGTCGACCAAGACGCACGCGGTGCCGTCGGGCGCGGGCGCGCAGCAGGAGCTGGCGGCGATCAACGGGGACGTGCAGGCGCTGTCGGCGGACGGCGGGACGGCGGTGTACTCCTCGCTGCAGGAGGCGTACCGGGTGATCGAGCGCCAGCAGGCGGCGGCGCGGGACGACCGGTTCACCTCGATCGTGCTGATGACGGACGGGGAGAGCAACGAGGGGGCGACGGACAAGGACTTCCGGTCGTTCTACGGCGGGCTGCCCGCGACGCAGAAGGCGGTGCCGGTGTTCCCGATCCTGTTCGGTGACGCGGCGAAGGGCCAGTTGCAGGGGATCGCCGAGCTGACCGGCGGCAAGCTGTTCGACGGGACGGGCTCGCTGGACGGGGCGTTCGAGGAGATCCGTGGCTACCAGTAACGGTGGCGGCGAGGAGAGCGGGCGGATCCTGCGGTACCTGGGGTCCGCCCGCAACATCGCGGCCTGCACGGCCGGCGCGGGCGGCCTGGGGCTGCACTTCGCCGGCTACGGCGGGGCCCTGTGGCCGGGCGTCGTGGCCGGGTTGTACGGGGCGGTGGCGCTGCTGTGGCCCACCCGGAAGGTCCGCACGGGGGGCGGCGCCGGGGGCGGCGGGGGTGGGACGCCCGGTCCGGCCGGGCCGACGGCAGCGCCCGGGCCGACGGCGGGCGAGTCCTCGTCGGTCTCCCTGGAGCTCTCCGGCCTGCTCGCGGCAGTCGAGCGGGAGGCCGAGCGAGAAGCCGAACGGGAGGCCGAACGGGAGGCCGCGGCCGCCCCCGCTCCGCCGCCCGTCTGGGCGCAGCTGGAGGAGCTGGCGGCGTTCGTCGGCTCGGCGTCGCTGCCGGCCGCGGCGAACGTGCCCGGGCTGCTGGCCCGGCTGCGCACCGCCGGCCCGGGGCCGACCACCGAGCCGATCGTCGTCCGCCGGCTGCCGCTGGCGGTGGACGGCTACCTGCGGGCCCGGACCTGGCAGCCGTGGACGCCCGCCGGGGCCGACCCGGTGGCCGAACTGGCCCGCGCGGTGGACGAGATGGCGTCCCTGGTCCCGGCCTGACCCGGCTCGCGGTGCCCACGGTCCCCCCTCACGGGCGCCGACCGTCCGCACCGCGAGCCGCACCGCCGGGGCGCTTCCGGCACTCGTGGCTCACGCCTCCAGCGGCCCGCCACGCCCGTTCCCGCGCTTCATCCCACTTCCCCGCGAACGCCAACCGGCGCCGCAGCCCGAACGCTCGGACGCCCCCGTTCGGGTGCGCCCCCACCACCTACACCCCGCGCCTCACCCCTCCAGCGCCCCGACCAGCTCCAACCGCCGCCGGATCCCGAGCTTGCGGAAGCTGTTCGTCAGGTGCGTCTCCACCGTCCGCACCGCGAGGTGCAGCATCGCGGCGATCTCCGCGTTGGAGTGCCCGGTCGCGGCGAGCCGGCAGATCCGCAGCTCGCTGTCGGTGAGCGCCTCCGCCCCGGCGTGGTCGCCGCGGCCGATCCGGGCGCCCGAGGCGCGCAGCGCCTCCAGGGCGATCGCGCGCTGCCGGACGGCGCCGAGGCGTTCGGCGCGTCCGGCGGCCTCGCGCAGTGCGCGCCGGGCGGCGCCGCGCCGGCCGCCCTCGGCGAGCAGCCGGCCGTGGGTGATGAGGGCGGGGATGAGTTCGGTGTCGATCTCGGCGGCGCGCAGCTGCTGGACCGCGTCGGTCGCGAGGTCGAGCCCGTGCCGGCCGCCGGTCGCGGCGGCGAGGGCGCGCAGGGCGCGGCCGACGGTGCGCGGGGTGCCCCAGACCCGGGCCAGCCGGAGCTCCTCCTCGGCGAGGGCGACGGCGGGGCCGGGTTCGCCGAGCTGGAGGTGGCATTCGGCGGCGGCGGAGCGCCAGGGGGTGACGATCGGGCTGCGGACCTGCCGTTCGCCCTGGCGGCGGCCGCATTCGAGGAAGTCGGCGAGGGCTTCGGCGGGTTCGCCGGAGGCGAGGCGGAGCTGGCCGCGGGCGTAGAGGTACTCGTTCCACTCCCAGGAGCCCTGGGCGCGGTCGGCGGCGACGGCGCGGGCGAGGCCGTGGGCCTGCCAGAGCCGGCCGGTCTCGACCAGCGCGAGGACGGCCTGGGCGACGAGGTGGGCGTTCTGCTGGCCGAGGAGTTCGGCGTAGTGGCCGGGGACGGCGTCCTCGGTGGTCTCCCGGGAGCCCGCGGCGTCACCGGCGGGGCCCCCGCCCACGCCCCCGACGGGCGTCCCGGGGAGGCCGGGGGCGCCCCAGGCGCGCAGCCGGGGCAGCCCGGGCGGGCCCCACGGGGTGGCCTGGAGCAGCACGGAACCGGACCCGGACCCGGCCGCCACCGCGGGCCCGGGCCCGGTGAGCGCGTAGTCGTCGAGCAGCGCCTGGTACTCCCCGCGCATGATCATGCTCTCGGCGCGGACGCTGAGCAGGCACTGGTAGCCGGGGTCGAGCGGACCGCCCCGGTAGGCGGCGAGGCCGCGGGCGACGAGCTCGTCGGCCCGGTCGAGGTGGTCCGCCCACTGGGTGAGGGTGGCGAGGGAGACCAGCAGGTAGGAGCGGCAGAGCGGGTCGACGGGCGCGGCGTCGAGCTCGCGGACGCGTTCGACGACCTCGGTGGCGGAGAGCAGGCCGCTGGTCGCGTCGAACTCGGTGAGCAGCGCGCACGCCGGCGGGGCGAGGCGGTGCGGGGTGCGGACGGCGAGGCGCTGGACGCCCTCGACGACCTGGAGCCAGCTGTGCCCGTCGTGGGCGGCGATCTGGGCGGTCGCGGCCTGGACGGCGTGGAGGAGGTCCTCCTGGTCGGCGAAGCGGTGGGCGAGCTCGTCCATGAGTTCCAGGGCGGCGGCGGTGTCGCCCCGGGTGGCGAGGACGGCGCCGAGGGTGCCGGCGGCGCGGAAGACGCCCTCGTCGCTCTGCTGGAGGTGGACGGCCTCGGCGAGGTGGCGCAGGCCGACGGTGCGTTCGGCGGCGCCGAGGGTGACTTCGAGGCTGCCCAGCTCGGTGAGCAGCCGGCCGCGCTGGCGGTCGCTGAGGGGTTCGGCGAGGACCCGGCGGAGCAGGGCGGCGGCGTCGGCGGGGCGGTCGGCGTCGGCGGCCTGGCGGGCGGCGCGGCGCAGGGTGTCGGCGGCCCAGTGCGGGGTGGGGGCGGGGGTGAGCAGGAGGTGGCCGGCGACGTGTTCGTCGGGGGCGCCGGTGCGGTGGAGGTGTTCGGCGGCGGCGTGGTGGACGGCGGCGCGGTGGCCGGGGGCGTGGCCGGCCAGGACGGCGTCGGCGAGCAGCGGGTGGGCGAAGTGCGGCCACCCGGCGGGGCCGGGGGCGTCGAGGTGGCCGTGGGCGGTGAGGTCGGCGAGCCAGTCGGTGAGCCGGCCGGGGTCGGCGGCGGCGAGGTCGGCGAGCAGGGGTACGGCGTCGAGCCGGGGGGCGTCGGGGGCGACGGGATCGCGGCCGGTGGCGGGGAGTTCGCGCATCCGGGCGAGGACCCGGGCGGCGGTGACGGCCTGCTCGCCGGCGCCGTGCAGCCAGCGGTCGACGGCTTCGGCGAAGGCGCTGCCGGGCAGGGCGGTACAGCGGTCGGGGAGCCGCTCCGGCGGGCCGCCCGGGAGCGCGGCGAGGTCGGCGAGGAGGGCGGTCAGCAGCAGCGGGTTGCCGCCGCCGGCGCGGGCGCAGTCGGCGGCGAGGGCGGGGGGCGTGCCGGGGCCGAGGTGGCGTTCGGCCAGCCGGACGGCGGCGGGGGCGTCGAGCGGGGCGAGTCGCAGGGTGGTGACGAGCTCGGCGGGCAGGTCGCGGCCGAAGCGCTCGGGCGCGGTGTCCAGGGCGGCCTGCCGGCGTTCGGTGGCGAGCAGCAGGACGGGCAGCCGGTCGATCCGCCGGGCGACCTGGCGCAGCCAGCGGCGGGAGGGTTCGTCGGCGAGGTGGACGTCGTCGACGGCGAGCAGCAGCGGGTGGTGGGCGGCGTGCAGGCGGAGCAGTGACCAGAGGGTGGCCTCGGCGGTGCCGGGGTCGGCGCCGCCGTCCGGGGCGGGTCCGTCCCCGGTGCGGTCGAACGGACCGGTGCGGTCGAACCGGCCGGCGGGGGCGAACGGGCCGGCGGGGGCCGGGCCGGTGTCGAAGAGCTGGCGGGCGGCGGCGTACGGGGTGGCGGCCTCGTCGGCGGAGCAGCGGGCGCGCAGGACGGTGGTGCCGTCGGCGGCGGCGCGCCGGGCGGCCTCGGCGAGGAGGGCGGTGCGGCCGGTGCCGGTGGCGCCGGTGAGCAGCAGGACTCCGCCGGTGCCGGTGCGGGCGGCGTCGGCCCGGTCGGCGATCCGGCGCAGCTCCGGTCCGCGCTGCACGAGCTCGCGCCCCGCGGCGTCGTGCCCGGTCTCCGCTTCGGCGAGGTCGTACTCCACCGGTCCGCGCTCCGCGAGGCAGGTGGCCGTGACGGTGCTCATCCGTGTTCCCTTCTCTCCCCGCTGCCCGTTCCGGGGACTCCCGTCGGGTGTCCGAACGGGCAGTGTCCGCCGTTCTACCGGGAAATCGGCTTGACGTCCTATTCACGCACTACCGGCGGGTCCGGTTCTGGACGGTGGTGCCGGTGGTGCCGATCGGCCCGGTGGGACGGCCCTTCCGTACCTCTGACCACTTGGGCACCCGGTTGCGTTGCCCCGACCGTCCTCGTGGTGTTGCCCGGCGGGCCCGATCTCGTGGTGGACCACGATGGCCGGGAGGCTGCCCGGGCGGGAAGCATGGGGGTTGTTCCGGGGCACGGGCAGCGCTCCCGGATCGCCGTCGAACGGTCCGCCGTCCCGGCCGGTACGCGACGCCCTGACGTCCGGCGTCCGCCGGGGGCCGGACCGGCTTCTCCAGGAGGGGGCCAGAATTTGACTGTCCTGCACACCACGCCGACCACCCGCACCGCGCCGAGCGCCCGCACGGCACCGGCCGTCCACCCGGCACCGGCCGCGCACACCGCGCCCTCGCACACCGCGCCGACCGTCCGCACCGCCGCGCCCTCGCGCACGGTGCCGCCGTCCCGCACGGTGCCGGCCTCCCGGGCCGTGCCGCCTTCGCACACGGTGCCGACCCAGCGCCCGGTGCCGGCCCGTACGGTCACCGCGCACCAGCACGCGGCCACCGCCGGCACCGCCGCCGCCCCCGCCGGCACCGGCCCGGCCGTCCACCCCCAGCCGGCCGGCGGCCCGACCGTCCGCGGCGCGGCCGTGACCACCCGGGCGGCCGCCACCGCGGCCGCGGCCCGCAACGCGACGGTGCCGGTCGCCGTCCAAGCCGCCGATCCGCTCTCCCGGGCCGGTGCGGAGGCCCAGCTGCGCCGCTTCCCGGGGGTCGCGGTGGTAGACCCGGCGGGTGCGGCCGCGCCGGGCACGGTCACCGTGCTGGTCGCCGAGTCCGCGGACGCCGCCGCCACGGCGGCGCTGCGCCGGCTGGTGCGCGGCGCCGGCCAGCGGGTGGTGTTGGTGGTCGAGCGGCTGCGCGAGACCGAGCTGCTGGAGGCCGTCGAGTGCGGCGTCGCGGCGATCCTGTGGCGCCGGGAGGCGACGCCGGAGCGGCTGGGCCGGGCGGTGCTGGCCGCGGCCCGGGGCGACGGGGACCTCCCGGCGGACCTCCAGGGGCGGCTGATCGCCCAGGTGGGCCGGCTGCAGCGGTCCGTCCAGGGGATGCCGGGCCAGGCGCCGACGGGTCTGTCGGAGCGTGAGTCGGACGTGCTGCGGCTGGTCGCCGAGGGCTGGGACACCGGGGAGATCGCGGCCCGGCTGTCGTACTCCGAACGGACGGTCAAGAACGTCCTGCACGGGCTGACCACCCGTCTGCAGCTGCGCAACCGGGCGCACGCGGTGGCCCACGCGGTCCGCGAGGGCTACATCTAGGACGGCGGTGGTCCGGAGACGGGCGGGCGGGTGCGCGACTACCGCACCCGCCCGTCCGTGTCACGAACGAGTCGCCAAGATCTCACCTGCCGGAAAGCTCCGGGGGCTATCCATCGAGGCAGCCGCACGGCACACTTCTACGCGCGTACCTCTACGCGCGTCACCGAGCCTGTGCGCCGCCACCGTCGGCGATCGTCGGCCACCGTTGACGGTCCGTCCTCGCAGTCCCCACCCGGGAGAGTCGTCCATGTCCCTGAACCGCCGTGACTTCGTCACCCGGTCCGCCGTCACCGCCGCCGGTGCCGCCCTGGCCGGCGGCGCCACCTTCGCCGCCGCCTCCCCCGCCGCGGCGGCCGGACCGGACGAGGCCCGCGCCAAGGGCCGGACCAAGCGCCAGGCCTTCACCGTGATGGGCACCACCGACCTGCACGGCCGGGTGCTCAACTGGGACTACTTCACCGACGCCGTCTACGCCGACAAGGCGCACAACGAGGTCGGCCTCGCCAAGATCTCCACGCTGGCCAAGCAGGTCCGCGAGGAGAAGGGCTGGGACCGCTGCCTGCTCATCGACGCCGGTGACACCATCCAGGGCACCCAGCTCACCTACTACTTCGCCCGGGTCGAGCCGATCGCCACCGAGGCCGACACCGCGCCCGAGCACCCGATGGCGCTCGCCATGAACACCATGGAGTACACCGCCGCCGCGCTCGGCAACCACGAGTTCAACTACGGCATCGACACCCTGCGCGCCTACGAGGAGCAGCTCGACTTCCCGCTGCTCGGCGCCAACGCGCTGAACGCCCGCACCGACAAGCCGGCCTTCCCGCCGTACGTCATCCGCAAGCTCAAGCTGGGCAACGGCCCGGCCCTCAAGGTCGGCATCCTCGGCCTGACCAACCCGGGCATCGCGATCTGGGACAAGGCCAACGTGGCCGGCAAGATGACCTTCCCGGGCATCGTCGAGACCGCCAAGATCTGGGTGCCCAAGGTCAAGGCCGCCGGCGCGGACGTCGTCGTGGTCGCCTGCCACTCCGGCATGGACGAGGCCACCTCCTACGGCGACCAGCTGCCCTGGCCGGAGAACGCCTCGGTCGCGGTCGCCGAGCAGGTGCCCGGTGTGGACGCGGTGCTGGTCGGCCACGCGCACAAGGAGATCCCGCAGCGCCTGGTCGTCAACAAGGAGACCGGCAAGACCGTCGTGCTCTCCGAGCCGCTCTGCTGGGGCCAGCGGCTGACCTGCTTCGACTTCGAGGTCGAGTTCGAGCAGGGCGCCTGGAAGGTCGTCTCGCTGGCCGCCCGGGTGCTGAACTCCAACACAGTCCCGGAGGACCCGGAGATCGTCAACCTGATGACCGACCAGCACAAGAAGGTCGTCGCCTACGTCAACCAGGTCATCGGCACCGCCAAGATCGAGCTGTCGATCGCCGAGGCGCCGTTCAAGGACACCCCGATCATCGACCTGATCGGCCGGGTCCAGGCCGACGTGGTCCGCGCCGCGCTGGCCGGCGGCCAGCACGCCAAGCTGCCGGTGCTCGCCCAGGCCGCGCCGTTCAACCGCTCCGCGAAGATCCCGTCCGGCCAGGTCAAGCTGCGCGACGCGGCCGGGCTGTACATCTACGAGAACACCCTGGAGGCCCGCATCCTGACGGGCGCCCAGATCAAGGACTACCTGGAGTACTCGGCGAAGTACTACAACCAGGTCGCCCCGGGCGCGCCGATCGACAAGGCCACCCTGACCAACGCGCAGAACACCCCGGACTACAACTACGACGCCATCTACGGCGTCTCGTACGACATCGACATCGCCCAGCCGGCCGGCTCGCGGATCGTCAACCTCAGCTTCGACGGCAAGCCGATCGACCCGAAGGCCCAGTTCGTCCTGGCGGTCAACAACTACCGGGCCAACGGCGGCGGCAACTTCCCGCACGTCGCGGCCGCGCAGAAGGTGTGGGCCAACTCGGACGAGATCCGCAACGCGATGATCGGCTGGGTGAAGGAGAAGGGCGTCATCGACCCCGCCGACTTCTACACCGAGTCGTGGCGCCTGGTCCGGGCCGGCCAGCCGGTCTTCTGACCCGCGCCGCTCCTCCCACCGAGCAGACAGCCCCGGGGCCCGCACCCCGGGGCTGTCCCCTTTTCCGGGGCCTCCCGGGGCTGTTCGGCCACCCGGCGCCCCGTTAGCCTGACCGTATGCGGACCATCGCCACCTGGCCCCTGGACGCCCTGCCCCCGGACGACGTGCCGGCCGAGTTCCGCGTCCCCTGCGCCCTCGTCGGACGGGACCTGCGGCACCTCCCGTCCGGCACCCGGCTGCCGGACGGCGTCCGCTGGGAGCTCTCCGAGGAGTACTACAGCGGGTTCCTGCTGGGGCTCGGCAGCGCCCGCGGCCGGCTGTTCACCCGCGAGACCGACCCGTACCTCCCGCCCGGACCGCTCACCGCGTACGTGGCCGACCAGGTCCAGGACCACCTGGCCGGTTACGAGTTCGTCCAGTGGCCGCCCTGCCCCGGGCACACCCACCTGCTGGTCCCGGCCGCCGACCGGGCCGACGGCGAGGCCGGGTGGCACTGCCGGGCCGACGGGCGCGAGGTGGCCCGGATCGGCGGGCTCGCCACCGGCTGACACCCGTCCGTCCTCTCCCCCGGCCCGTCCGCTCCGGCCGGGCCCGGCCCGGGCGATCGGACGGCGAGACGCTGGGACATCTTCGCGAGACAACAGGATATTCAGCCGCGCGCCGGGCCTCCCTAGTGTTGATCACGTCACCAGCGAGTCCCCGCAAGCGAAGAGGAACAGTCCCATGCGCGCAGTCGTCCAGCAGTCCTTCGGCGGTCCCGAGGTCCTGGAGGTCGTCGAGACCGACCGCCCCACCCCGCTCGGCGGCGAGGTCCTGGTCAAGGTCCACGCCAGCGGCGTCAACCCGGTCGACGTGGCGGTCCGCTCCGGCGCGTACCCGCTGCTCGGCGAGCCGCCGTTCGGGGTCGGCTGGGACATCTCCGGCGTCGTCGAGGCGGCCGGCCCGGGCGCCCGGTTCAAGCCCGGCGACGAGGTGTTCGGGATGCCGTTCTTCCCGCGCGCCGCCACCGGCTACGCCGAGTACGTCGCGGTGCCGTCCCGCCAGGTCGCCCGCAAGCCCGCCACCCTCGACCACGTCCAGGCGGCCGCCCTCCCGCTGGCCGCGCTGACCGCCTGGCAGGGCCTGGTGGACGCGGCCGGGCTCACCGAGGGGCAGCGGGTGCTGATCCACCGCGCGGCGGGCGGCGTCGGCCACTTCGCCGTCCAGATCGCCAAGGCCCGCGGCGCCCACGTGATCGCCCTGGCGAGCGAGTCGAAGCACGCGTTCCTGCGCGAGCTGGGCGCCGACGAGGTGGTCGACTACCGGGCCGAGGACCACCTGGAGGCCGTCGGCGAGGTCGACGTCGTCTTCGACTCCTCCTCGCAGGGCACCGCCTCGCTGGCCGTGCTGCGCGAGGGCGGCGTGCTGGTCTCGATCATGGAGCACTGGAACACCGCGCTGGCCGCCGAGGTCGAGGCCGCCGGGCGGCGCTTCGCGGGCGTCTCGGTGGAGCCGGACTACGCCTCGCTGGAGGCGATCGCCCGGCTGGTCGACGAGGGCCGGATCCGTCCGCACATCGCCGACACCTTCCCGCTGGAGGAGGCCGCCAAGGCCCACGAGCTGATCGCCGCCGGCCGCACCCAGGGCAAGATCGTCCTGACCGTAGCCTAGGAACGGCGAGCACCGACCAGGGGGGAACGCATGGACATCCTGACCGAGGCACTGAGCTCGATGCGGACGGGGCAGCCCGCCTCCGTCCGCACCGAGGGCCGGGCCCCGTGGGGCCTGCGGCTCCCCCCGGTCGCCGGGGCCGGATTCCACGTGGTGCTGTACGGGACGTGCTGGCTGGTCCCGCTGGAGGGCGCGGGCGGCGCCCCGATCGCGCTCAGCCCGGGGGACGTGGTCTTCCTCCGCGACGGCCGCGGCCACATCCTCGCCGACCAGCCCGGCACCCCGGCCCTCCCGGAACGGCCGGACCAGTTCCGGCCGAGCCTGCCGATCGGCACCGTCAGCATCGGCGGGGACGGGCCGCGCACCAGCCTGCTGTGCGGCAACTACCACCTCGACCAGGCCCGCCCGCACCCGCTGGTCCGCCAGCTGCCGGAGATCGTCCACCTGCAGACCCGGCACGGCCGCCACCCCGAACTGAGCGCGGCCGTCCAACTCCTCGGCGCCGAACTGGAGAACCCCCGGCTCGGCTCCACCGGGATCGTCCCGGCGCTGATCGACTCGCTGCTCCTCTACATCCTGCGGGCGTGGTTCGAGGAGCAGCCGCCCGCCACCGCCGCCGGCTGGGCCGCGGCCCTCGGCGACTCGGCGGTCGCCCCGGCGCTCACCGCGATCCACGAGGCGCCGGCCTCGACCTGGACCGTCGAATCCCTGGCCGCCCGGGCCGGCCTCTCCCGGGCCGCCTTCGCCCGCCGCTTCACCACCCTGGTCGGGGAACCCCCGATGGCCTACCTGACCCGCTGGCGGATGACCACCGCCGCCCGCCTCCTCCGCGAGTCCGAGGCCCCCCTCACCACCGTCGCCGCCCGCACCGGCTACGGCTCCGAATACGCCTTCGCCAAGGCCTTCAAACGCGAATTCGGCCAACCCCCCGGCACCTACCGCCGCGAAACCCGCGCCGCCTGACCCGAAGACCCGACGGCCCCCGAACACCTTCGTCCGCGGCTCACCGTGGTGCCGGAGCGCTCTCCGGGGGGACCATCGTGACGGTGCGATCGAGGTTCCCCCGGTCAGCGCTTCTCGGCTACGCCGGACCAGATGCCGACCTGGGCGTCGGTGGGCTGGGCGGGCTGGTCGGGGCGCCAGAGGGGGGCGGTGACCAGGCCGGGGTCGGCGAGGTGCAGGCCGTCGAAGAAGCGCAGCACCTGCTCGCGGGTGCGCATGGTGAGCTGCGCGGTGGCGTTGCGGTAGACGGCGGGGCCGCGGCCGGCGTCGGCGGCGGGGGTGAAGTCGAGGGTGCCGTGCGACAGGACGAGGCGGCTGCCGGTCGGCAGGGCGTCGACCAGGGTGCGCACGATGCCGTACGGGTCGTCCTGCTCGTCGATGAAGTGCAGGACGGCGACCAGCAGCAGGGCGACCGGCTCGCCGGAGTCGAGCGCCTGCCGGACCTCGGGGAGGGCCAGGATCGCCTCGGGGTCGCGCAGGTCGGCCTGGACGACGGAGGTGCTGCCGGGGGTGGCGCCGCCGAGCAGGGCGCGGCCGTGGACGAGCACGATCGGGTCGTTGTCCAGGTACACCACGCGCGCGTCGGAGCGGACCTGCTGGGCGATCTCGTGGGTGTTGCCGGCGCTGGGGATGCCGGTGCCGATGTCGACGAAGTGCCGGATGCCGTCGGCGGCGAGCCCGCGGACCGCGCGGCCGAGGAAGGCCCGGTTGGCGACGGCGCTGATCCGGACCAGCGGGCTGATCCCCAGGACCTTCTCCGCGGCCGCGCGGTCGGCGGGGAAGTTGTCCTTGCCGCCGAGGTAGTAGTCGTACATCCGGGCCGGGTGCGGGACTTCGGGGCGCAGGTCGGCGGGCGGCCGGACCTCGTCCTCGTCGCCGACGACGAGCCATTCGCGGCCTATCTCCTGAAAGCCGGTCTCCTGAAACTCGGTCATCCCGGGTGCCCCCTCGGTCGATTCCGGTCGTAGGTCGATCATTCGTCGATCAACTAGCCCGCAGCATAGGGCAGCCCCGGTCGGCAAGTGGAACCCGGCCGTCCCGTCCACAGCGGCGGAACGACCGGGCGGACAGGAGCGGGCCCCGGCTCAGATCGGGAAGCGGGTGCGCCCGTGCTGGACCGAGATCCACTTGAGCGTGGTGAACGCGTCCAGCGTGGACTCGCCGTTCAGCCGGCCGACGCCCGAGTTCTTCTCCCCGCCGAACGGCACGATCGCCTCGTCCGCGACCGTCCCGTCGTTGACGTGGATCATGCCGGTCTCGATCCGCTGCGCGACCCGCACCCCGCGCTCGACGTCCGCCGTGTGCACGGCGCCGCTGAGCCCGAACGGCGTGTCGTTGGCGACCCGCACCGCCTCCTCCTCGCCGTCGACGGCCACCACCAGCGCGACCGGCCCGAACAGCTCGCGCCGCAGGATCGGCGAGTCGGCGGGCACGTCGCCGAGCACGACCGGCGCCATCAGGCTGCCCTCGGTGGTGCCGCGCAGCAGCGCGGTGGCGCCGGCGGCGATCGCCTGGTCGACCGCGGTGTCCAGGTCGCCGGCCTGGACGGGGTTGATCAGCGGGCCGATGTGGGTGGCCGGGTCCTTCGGGTCGCCGACCTTCAGGGCGGCCACCTTGGCGACGAACTTCCGGGTGAACTCCTCGACCACGGTGCGGTCGACCAGGATCCGGTTGGCCGCCATGCAGGCCTGGCCCTGGTGGATGAAGCGGCTGAACACGGCGGCGTCGACGGCGTAGTCGACGTCGGCGTCGTCGAGCACGATCAGCGCGCTGTTGCCGCCGAGCTCCAGGACGGCCCGCTTGAAGTGCGCGGCGGCGACCATCCCGACGTGCCGGCCGACCTTGTCGGAGCCGGTGAAGGAGATCACCCGCGGGATCGGGTGCTCGATGAACGCGTCGCCGATCTCGGCGATGTCGGTGATCACGACGTTCAGCAGGCCGGCCGGCAGGCCCGCCTCCTCGAAGACCTTCGCGAGCAGGGTGCCGCCGACCACCGGGGTCGCCTCGTGCGGCTTGAGCACCACGCCGTTGCCGAGCGCCAGCGCGGGGGCGACCGCCTTCATGGACAGCAGCAGCGGGAAGTTGAACGGGCTGACCACCCCGACGACGCCGACCGGCAGCCGGTAGACCCGGTTCTCCTTGCCGTCCACCGGCGAGGGCAGCAGCTTCCCCTCGGACCGCAGCGACAGCGACATCGCCTCGCGCACCATGTCCTTGGTCAGCGAGAGCTCGAACAGCGCCTTGCCCATGGTGCCGCCGACCTCGGCGATGATGTCCCGGCAGATCTCCGCCTCGCGGTCCTCCAGGATCCGCACCGCGCGCTCGAAGACCAGCCGCCGGGTGTAGGGGTTGGTGGCGGCCCACTCCTTCTGCACCCGCGCGGCGGCCCGGTAGGCCTGGTCGACCTCGTCGACGGTCGCGACGGTGATGCTGGCGAGCTTGTCCCCGGTGTAGGGGTCGACGTCGACGATGTCCCAGGAGCCGCTGCCGTCGCGCCACTCACCGTCGATGTACTGCGACGCCAACTCGGAAAGGTACGACATCTGATCCCTCTCATTGCCGAATCGGGAACGCCTGCAAGTCGTTCACGACCAGATCTGATCGGGCATCATCGTACTTACCCGCTACAGCTCTTGGCGTACGGAGCGAAGAAGTTCTCGTGTCCGCTCGGGGGACAGGCTGTCCGCCGCCAGACCGTCCATCGCGCCCGCGTACTCCGCGACCTCGGCCGGCTTGTCCAGGTACAGCGCGGTGGTGAACTGCTCCAGGTAGACGATGTCCGGCAGCTCCTGCTCGTCGAAGGCCAGCACCGAGAACGCGCCGCCCTCCGCGCGCAGCCCGCCGAAGCCGAGCGGCATCACCTGGAGCACCACGTGCGGCAGCTCGGTGAGCTCCAGCAGCCGGTCGATCTGCGCCCGCATCAGCTCCGGCCCGCCCCAGGGCCGGCGCAGCACGGCCTCGTCGAGGACCGCGAACAGCCGCGGCGCCCGCTCGGCGGTCAGCACCTCCTGGCGCTTGAGCCGCACCTCCACCCGCCGCTCGACCTCGGCCGCCCCGGTGACGTGCCCGCCGTGGCTGATGACGGCGCGCGCGTAGTCGGCGGTCTGCAGCAGCCCGTGCACGAACTGCACCTCGTAGCTGCGGATCTCGGCGGCGGCCTCCTCCAGGCCCAGGTAGTTCTGGAACCAGCCGGGCAGCACGTCCCCGTACCCCTGCCACCAGGACGTCGCGTTGGCCGCGCGGACCAGCCCGAGCACCGAGGCCCGCTCCTGATCGGCCTCCACCCCGTACAGCGTCAGCAGGTCGGCGACGTCGCGCTCCTTGAAGCCGACCCGGCCGAGCTCCATCCGGCTGATCTTCGACTCGGAGGCCCGGATCGAGTACCCGGCCTCCTCCCGGCTGACCCCGCGGGCCTCCCGGAGCCGGCGCAGCTGCGACCCCAGCAGCAGACGCCGCACCGTGGCACCGCCACCCGCCTGAGCCCCGATCATCGCCTCAACCTCCGCACCTCACGCAGCCCCCGGCCGTCGGCCGCAGTCTTCCACCAGGGACCGACGAACAACAGCCCTCGGAACGCCCTCGACGGACCCTTGCACGGACCCCTCACGGGCCCGCCCGGCATCAGGCCGGAACCACCCGGACGACCCACGTCCGGATACGCGCGGTAGCCGCTCCGCAACTCCCCGGAACGCACTCTAGTCCCCCGCCGTCGCCATGGACATCCCCAACCCCCCGCCGCCGCCCACCCGTGCCGCAACTCGGCCGGATCCGGCAACAGTTGACGGACCCCGAGCGGAACCCCGGCGGCCGACCGGACGTCCCCCACCATGTGCCGACGAGACGACCGCTCTCCGCCGCCCTGCTGCTCGCCCTCCTCGCCGTACCCGGCGACGCCTTCGCCGGCTCCACCGGCGTCCACTTCCCCACCGGCCCGGCGCTGGACCGGGCCCGCCAGGTGGCCGCCGCCTGGCCCGGCTCCCCGGCCGAGCGGATCTGGCGCACCGGCTACTTCCCCCACTACGGCGGGGAGCGCTGGCTGCCGGCCGGGTTCTCCCGGAACGACGGCGCGTTCGCCGCCTTCCTCGGCGGCCGGGTGGACCTGCCGGCCGAGTTCCCGGCCGCCACCACCGGCACGGTCGCCTTCCCGGACGGGACCACCCTCACCCTGCCGCTGACCAACCCCCACACCATCGCCGAGGACCTCACCCGGCAGCCCGAGGCCTGCACCAGGGAGCCCTGCAACACCCGGCTCGCCGTGACCGCCGTCCGGCTCGGGACCCGCCCGCAGGTGACCAGCCGCGGCCGGGCGACCGTGCCGGTCTGGGAGTTCGTGCTCGACGGCCTGGACGAGCCGTACGCGGTCGCCGCGGTGACCTCGCAGGAGCCGGCCGACCTGCCCGGCCACTACGACGACCTGCCCGCGGGCAACACCGACGTCCACGACGTCTGGCGGGACTGGGACGGCGGCCTGCACGGCACGCTGCACCCCCGCGACTGCGCCGAGGCCCTGCCGGGCGCCGTGTACGAGACCGCCGCGGTGGTGGTGCTGGTCGGCCGCACCACGGGCCGGCCCGGCGACTGCGGATCGTACGGACCCGGCCGGGACTCCCGCTTCCGGTTCGCCCACCCGCCGGGCGACCGCGTCCTCCTCAACCTGGCCGGCCGCCCGCTCCTCTTCCCCGGCGACTGACCGGCGACTGACCGCCCCCGGAAAACGCTCCCGGAAAAGCCGAAAGGCGCCTGCCCCCAAACTGGTCGGGGATGTGGGCAGGCGCCATGGACCGCGAAGGCCCGGCGACGCTGACGGGTGCGGCTCGGTGCCGTCCCGGCGATGCGGCGCCGGGCGGCTCAAGGCCGGATCAGACCACCAGGGGGCGGTCGGTCGGCCGGATCGGGGCGGGCAGCGGGGTCTTGCCGCCCAGGAAGGTGTCGACCGCCGCGGCGGCCGAGCGGCCCTCCGCGATGGCCCAGACGATCAGGGACTGGCCGCGTCCCGCGTCTCCGCAGACGTAGACGCCATCGACATTGGTGGCGAAGCGGCCGTCACGACCAACATTACCGCGTGCGTCGAGGTCCACGCCCAGCTGCTCCACCAGGCCGTTCTTCACGTCGGTCCCGGTGAAGCCCATGGCCAGGGTGACGAGCTGCGCCGGGATGGCCCGCTCGCTGCCCGGCACCTGCTCGAACTTCCCGTCCCGGAACTCCACCTCGACCAGGTGCAGCTGCTGGACGTTGCCGTCCTCGTCGCCGCTGAAGTGGGTGGTGGAGACGGAGTAGATCCGCTCGCCGCCCTCCTCGTGCGCGGAGGTGACCTTGTAGGTCATCGGCATGGTCGGCCAGGGCTGGTTGCCGGGGCGCTCCTCGCTCGGCCGCGGCATGATCTCCAGCTGGGTGACCGAGGCCGCGCCCTGCCGGTGGGCGGTGCCGACGCAGTCCGCGCCGGTGTCGCCGCCGCCGATGACCACGACGTGCTTGCCCTTGGCGCTGATCGGCGACTCGACGAAGTCGCCCTCCTGCACCTTGTTGGCCAGCGGCAGGTACTCCATGGCCTGGTGGACGCCCTTGAGCTCGCGTCCGGGCACCGGCAGGTCGCGGGCGGTGGTGGCGCCGGCCGCGATGACCACCGCGTCGAACCGCTCGCGCAGCTGCTGCCCGGTGATGTCCTCGCCGACGTGCACGCCGGTGCGGAACCGGGTGCCCTCCGCGCGCATCTGCTCGATGCGGCGGTTGATGTGGCGCTTCTCCATCTTGAACTCGGGGATGCCGTAGCGCAGCAGGCCGCCGATCCGGTCGGCCCGCTCGTACACCACGACGGTGTGCCCGGCCCGGGTGAGCTGCTGGGCGGCGGCCAGGCCGGCCGGCCCGGAGCCGACCACGGCGACCGTCTTGCCGGACAGCCGCTCGGGCACCTGCGGGGTGACCCCGCCCCGGTCCCAGGCCTTGTCGATGATGGTGACCTCGACGTTCTTGATGGTCACCGCGTCCTGGTTGATGCCGAGCACGCAGGCGGACTCGCACGGCGCCGGGCACAGCCGCCCGGTGAACTCCGGGAAGTTGTTGGTCGCGTGCAGCCGCTCGATCGCGCCGGTCCAGTCGTCCCGGTAGGCGAGGTCGTTCCACTCGGGGATGAGGTTCCCGAGCGGGCAGCCGTTGTGGCAGAACGGGATGCCGCAGTCCATGCAGCGGCCGGCCTGCTTGGTGATGATCGGCAGCAGGCTCCGCTCGACGTAGACCTCGTTCCAGTCCCGCAGCCGGACGTCCACCGGGCGGCGCTCGGCCAGCTGCTTCGGGGTGGTCAGGAAGCCCTTGGGGTCAGCCATGTGCCGCCTCCATCATCTTGCGAGTGGTCTCGGCCTCGGAGAGGCCATCGCGCTCAGCGGCGTCCTTGGCGGCGAGCACTGCCTTGTAGTCGGTCGGCATGATCTTGGAGAAGCGGGAGACCCCGCCGCCCCAGTCCGCCAGGAGCTCGGCGGCGACGGTGGAGCCGGTCTCCTCGTAGTGCTGCTGCACGGTCTCGCGCAGCCAGTCGCGGTCCTCCGCGGTCGGGGCCTCGATGCCCACCATGCCGCTGTTGACGTTCGCCGGGCGCAGGTCCAGCACGTAGGCGATGCCGCCGGACATGCCGGCCGCCAGGTTGCGTCCGGTCTCGCCGAGGATGACGACCCGGCCGCCGGTCATGTACTCCAGGCCGTGGTCGCCCACGCCCTCGACGACCAGGGTGGCGCCCGAGTTGCGGACGGCGAACCGTTCGCCGGCCTTGCCGCGCAGGTGGATCCGGCCGCTGGTGGCGCCGTACCCGATGGTGTTGCCGGCGATGACGTGGTTCTGCGCGTCGTTGCCGATGGCGGCCGCATCGCGGGCCGGGCGGACCACCAGCACGCCGCCGGAGAGGCCCTTGCCGACGTAGTCGTTGGCGTCGCCCTCCAGCCGCAGGGTGATGCCGCGCGGCACGAAGGCGCCGAAGGACTGGCCGGCCGAGCCGGTGAAGGTGACGTCGATGGTCCCCTCCGGCAGGCCCTCGCCGCGGTACCGCTTGGTCACGTGGTGGCCGAGCATGGTGCCGACGGTCCGGTTGACGTTGCGGATCGGCAGCTGGATGCGGACGGCGTCGCCGTTCTCCAGGGCGTCCTGGGCCAGCGCGATCAGCTGGTTGTCGAGGGCCTTGTCGAGCGCGTGGTCCTGCGTGGTGGTGCGGTGCAGGGACGCGCCCTCGGGCAGCTCGGGCACGTGGAACAGCGGGGCCAGGTCGAGCCCGGCGGCCTTCCAGTGCTCGATCGCGCCCTGGGCGTCGATGTGCTCGGCGTGGCCGACGGCCTCCTCGATGGTGCGGAAGCCCAGCTCGGCCAGGATCTCCCGGACCTCCTCGGCGATGAACTCGAAGAAGTTCACCACGAACTCGGGCTTGCCGGAGAAGCGGTCGCGCAGCACCGGGTTCTGGGTGGCGACGCCGACCGGGCAGGTGTCCAGGTGGCAGACCCGCATCATGATGCAGCCGGAGACCACCAGCGGGGCGGTCGCGAAGCCGAACTCCTCGGCGCCGAGCAGCGCCGCGATGACGACGTCGCGGCCGGTCTTCAGCTGGCCGTCGGTCTGGACCACGATCCGGTCGCGCAGGCCGTTCAGCAGCAGGGTCTGCTGGGTCTCGGCGAGGCCGAGCTCCCAGGGGCCGCCCGCGTGCTTGAGCGAGGTGAGCGGCGAGGCGCCGGTGCCGCCGTCGTGGCCGGAGATCAGCACCACGTCCGCGTGCGCCTTGGAGACGCCGGCCGCGACCGTCCCGACGCCGACCTCGGAGACCAGCTTCACGTGGACGCGGGCCTCGGGGTTGGCGTTCTTGAGGTCGTGGATCAGCTGCGCCAGGTCCTCGATCGAGTAGATGTCGTGGTGCGGCGGCGGCGAGATCAGGCCGACACCCGGGGTGGAGTGCCGGGTCTTGGCGACCCACGGGTACACCTTGTGGCCGGGCAGCTGGCCGCCCTCGCCGGGCTTGGCGCCCTGGGCCATCTTGATCTGGATGTCGTCCGCGTTGACCAGGTACTCGGAGGTGACGCCGAACCGGCCGGAGGCGACCTGCTTGATCGCGGAGCGGCGCTCCGGGTCGTACAGGCGGTCCGGGTCCTCGCCGCCCTCGCCGGTGTTGGACTTGCCGCCGAGGCGGTTCATCGCGATGGCCAGGGTCTCGTGCGCCTCGCGGGAGATCGAGCCGTACGACATGGCGCCGGTGGAGAACCGCTTGACGATCTCGCTGACCGGCTCGACCTCCTCGACCGGGATCGGGGTCCGGCCGAGCGCGTCCAGCTGGAACAGGCCGCGCAGCGTCATCAGCCGCTGCGACTGCTCGTTCACCCGGTCGGTGTACTGCTTGAAGATGTCGTACCGGCGGTTGCGGGTGGAGTGCTGGAGCCGGAAGACGGTGTCCGGGTCGAACAGGTGCGGCTCGCCCTCGCGGCGCCACTGGTACTCGCCGCCGATCTCCAGCGCGCGGTGCGCGGCCGGGATGCCGGAGGCCGGGTACGCCTTGGCGTGCCGGGCGGCGGTCTCCTTGGCGATCTCGTCCAGGCCGATGCCGCCGAGCTTGCTGGTGGTGCCGGCGAAGTAGCCGTCGACCAGCTCGTGGGAGAGGCCGATCGCCTCGAACACCTGGGCGCCGCGGTAGGAGGCGACGGTGGAGATGCCCATCTTGGACATCACCTTGAGCACGCCCTTGCCGAGCGCCTTGATCAGGTTCTTGATCGCCTTGTCGGCCTCGATGCCGGTCAGGAAGGTGCCCTGGGCGACCAGGTCCTCGACCGACTCCATGGCCAGGTACGGGTTGACCGCGCCGGCGCCGTAGCCGATCAGCAGCGCGACGTGGTGCACCTCGCGGACGTCACCGGCCTCGACCAGCAGCGACACCCGGGTGCGCTGCTTGGTGCGGATGAGGTGGTGGTGGATCGCGGAGGTGAGCAGCAGCGAGGGGATCGGGGCGTGCTCGGCGTCCGAGTGCCGGTCGGAGAGCACGATGATCCGGGCGCCGTCGGCGATCGCCGCGTCGGCCTCGGCGGCGATCGCGGCCAGCCGGGAGGCCAGCGCCTCGCCGCCGCCGGCCACCTTGTACAGGCCGGACAGCGTGACGGCCTTGAGGCCGGGCTGGTCGCCGTCGTGGTTGATGTGGACCAGCTTGGCCAGCTCGTCGTTGTCGATCACCGGGAAGGTGATGCCGACGGACCGGCAGGCGGCGGCCTCGGCGGCCAGCAGGTTGCCCTCGGGGCCCAGGTTGGACAGCAGCGAGGTGACGAGCTCCTCGCGGATGGCGTCCAGCGGCGGGTTGGTGACCTGCGCGAAGAGCTGCACGAAGTAGTCGAACAGCAGTCGCGGCTTCTCGCTCAGCGCGGCGATCGGCGAGTCGGTGCCCATCGAGCCGAGCGCCTCGGCGCCGGACTTGGCCATCGGCGCGAGGATGACCCGCAGCTCCTCCTCGGTGTAGCCGAAGGTCTGCTGACGGCGGGTGACCGAGGCGTGGGTGTGCGCGATGTGCTCGCGCTCGGGGAGCTCGGCGAGCTGGATCTGGCCGGCCTCGACCCACTCCTGGTAGGGGTGCTCGGCGGCCAGCGCGGCCTTGAGCTCCTCGTCCTCGACGATGCGGTGCTCGGCGACGTCGATCAGGAACATCCGGCCGGGCTGGAGCCGGCCCTTCTTGACCACCCGGGTCTGCTCGATGTCAAGCACGCCGACCTCGGAGGAGAGGACGACCAGGCCGTCCTCGGTGATCCAGTACCGGGCCGGGCGCAGGCCGTTGCGGTCGAGCACGGCGCCGATCTGGTTGCCGTCGGAGAAGGCGATGCAGGCCGGGCCGTCCCAGGGCTCCATCAGGTTGGAGTGGTACTGGTAGAACGCGCGGCGGGCCGGGTCCATGGTGGCGTGGTTCTCCCACGCCTCCGGGATCATCATCAGCACCGCGTGCGGCAGCGAGCGGCCGCCGAGGTGGAGCAGCTCCAGGACCTCGTCGAAGGAGGCCGAGTCGGAGTGGTCCGGGGTGCAGACCGGGAAGATCCGGCTGAGGTCGCCGGGGATCAGGTCGGTGACCAGCTGGGACTCGCGGGCGGTCATCCAGTTCCGGTTGCCCTGGACCGTGTTGATCTCGCCGTTGTGCGCGACGAACCGGTACGGGTGGGCGAGCGGCCAGCTCGGGAAGGTGTTGGTGGAGAACCGCGAGTGCACCAGGCCGAGCGCGGAGGCGTAGAGCCGGTCCGACAGGTCGGGGAAGAAGGGCTCCAGCTGGCCGGTGGTCAGCATGCCCTTGTAGACGATGGTGCGGGCGGACAGCGACGGGAAGTAGACGCCGGCCTCGCGCTCGGAGCGCTTGCGGACCACGAAGGCGAGCCGGTCCAGCGCGATGCCCTCGACGCCGTCCTTGCTCAGGAGGAGCTGGCGGAACCGCGGCAGCACGCTGCGGGCGGTGTTGCCGAGCAGGTCGGGGGTGACCGGGACGTCGCGCCAGCCGAGGACGGTCAGGCCCTCCTCGGCGGCGATCGCCTCGACCTGCGCGACGGCGGCCGCGTCGGCGGCGTCCTCGTCGGGCAGGAAGGCGATGCCGACCGCGTAGGCGCCGGCGGCCGGGAGGTCGAAGGAGACCTTGGAGCGCAGGAAGGCGTCCGGGATCTGGGTGAGGATGCCCGCGCCGTCACCGGAGTCCGGCTCGGCGCCGGTGGCGCCGCGGTGCTCCAGGTTGCGCAGGACGGTCAGCGCCTGCTCGACGACGGTGTGGTCGGCGATGCCGGTCAGCGTGGCGACGAATCCGACGCCACAGGCGTCGTGCTCGTTTCGCGGGTCGTACAGGCCCTGAGCAGCAGGTCGCGCATCCGGAACGAGCGCGTACGGCGGGCGGGCGGCGCCGGCCTGGGGCTCGTTGGCGGAGTGCATGGATGCAGACAGCATCGGCTCTCCCGTCGTCGTCTTTCGAAGCTGGTGCAGTAGGGACGACGTTGGCCCTGATGCGATTTCGTGCAAGTTACATGATGCCGAAGATCCCGGGAAGCGGAATATCGCGTCCACATCGCGGACGGATCCCGCAGGTCACGGGGGCTGTGAGAGGACGTGCCACACCGCACGTCCCGACGATTGTGCCCGCCCGTCGGCGGCCTGAAACAGGGGCGAAACCCGCCGATCACAGGAGCCGATCATGGCCGCCTGCGATTCCATCCCCGGAGACGATCCACGGATGCGAATCAGTGGCCGGGCGGCCCGAATGGTGAGACTAGGCAGGCGCGGCCAACCCTCCATGTGTGGAACGTCACTCACCCGAATGCATAATAATGCAACAGTACACAGCTTCTCCCACTGCCCGCCGCGACCGGCGGTCAGCCGATCTGCCCGCCGATCAACCAGCCCAGCAGGTACGTCACCCCGGCCGCCACCCCGCCCAGGACCAGCTGCCGCAGCCCGCTGAACCACCAGCTGCGCGCCGTCACCCGGGCCACCACCGCGCCGCAGGCGAACAGCCCGGCCACCGCGAGCAGCAGCGCCGGCAGCAGCGAGGTCGCGCCCAGCAGGTACGGCAGCAGCGGCAGCAGCGCGCCGACCGCGAAGCAGACGAACGAGGACCCGGCCGCCACCCACGGCGAGGGCAGGTCGTTGGGGTCGATGCCGAGCTCTTCCCGGGCGTGGATCTCCAGCGTCCGGTCCGGGTCGGCGGAGAGCTGCCGGGCCACCTCGTGGGCCAGCGCCGGGTCCACCCCGCGCTCGACGTACAGCTGGGCCAGCTCGGCCAGCTCGCCGTGCGGGTTGCGGCGCAGCTCCAGCCGCTCCGCCTCGATCTCGGCCTGGACCAGCTCGCGCTGCGAGGCGACCGAGGTGTACTCCCCCGCCGCCATCGAGCAGGCGCCGGCGGCCAGGCCGGCCAGGCCGGTGAGCACCACGGTGCCGCTGGAGACGGCGCCGCCGACCACGCCGGTCATCAGGGCGAAGTTGGAGACCAGCCCGTCCATCGCGCCGAACACGGCGGGGCGCAGCCAGCCGCCGTTCACGTCGCGGTGGTGCCCGGCGGCGGGTATCCGGGGATGGTGCTGCCCGGCCTCTGGGTCCAGGGTGGTCGCGCTCACGGGTGTTCCCCTCCGGTCGATCGTCCGATCACCTTACGAATTGACCGTAGTCCTCTTGAGCTGGGCATTTCCAGCAAAGTAAGGCTGTCCGAACAACGCCGCGGCCGCCCTCCGCGGGTGTCGCGGAGGGCGGCCGGGGTCGGCGGTGTGCGCAGGTCAGGCGGGGTTCCTGGCGTCCTTCTCAAGCTTGTCGAGCTTCTCGGCGAGCCCGTCCGAGGGCTTGGCGTCCGACTTCGCGTCCGACTTCTCCGAGCCCTTCGCGTCCGCGCCCTTCGCGTCCGCGCCCTCCGCGGCTTCCGCCTCGTTCGCCAGCGGGTCGATGCTCGCCGGGTCCTCCCGGCCGGGGCGCTTCTTGCCGACGATCACCAGGTAGGCGACGGCGGCCAGGAAGACGGCGATCGCCACCCAGTCGTTGATCCGCAGGCCGCCGATCACGTGCGCCTCGTCGATCCGCAGCCACTCGGTCCAGAACCGGCCGACCGTGTACGCGGCCACGTACAGCGCGAAGGCCCGGCCGTGGCCCAGGGTGAACCGGCGGTCCGCCCAGATCACCAGCGCCGCGACGCCGACGCACCAGAGCGACTCGTAGAGGAAGGTCGGGTGGTAGATCCCGGTGACCACCTCACCGCTGGGCAGCGTCTTCTTGATCTCCAGGCCCCACGGCAGCGTGGTCTCCCGGCCGTACAGCTCCTGGTTGAACCAGTTGCCCCAGCGGCCGAGCGCCTGGGCGAGCGCGATGCCCGGGGCGATCGCGTCGGCGTAGGCGGGCAGCGGGACCTTGCGGCGGCGGGCGCCGATCCAGGCACCGACCGCGCCCAGCGCGATCGCGCCCCAGATCCCGAGGCCGCCCTCCCAGATCTTGAAGGCGTTCCAGGGGTTCTTCCCCTCGCCGAAGTACAGCTGGTGGTCGGTGATCACGTGGTAGAGCCGGCCGCCGACCAGGCCGAACGGCACAGCCCAGACGGCGATGTCGCCGACCGTGTGCTTGCCACCGCCCCGGGCGACCCAGCGCTTGCTGCCGAGCCAGACGGCCACGACGACACCGAGGATGATGCAGAACGCGTAGGCGCGCAGCGGGACGGGTCCGATGTAGAGGACCCCCCGCGACGGGCTGGGAATGTAGGCGATATCCATGGCAGCTCCGACGCTACAGGGTCGACGGCCCGTCCCGGACACCCCCGCGGGTCACAGTCGGCGCACGGATGGGCGTACGGATGGACGGACGGCATGCCGCCGCCCCCTCCGGACGGGGAGGGGGCGGCAGCCATCCCGCAGGGTACGCGTCCGGATCAGCCCGCGTTGGGCGAGGGGTTGTTGCTCTCCGAGGCGGTGCTGGTGGGCGCCGGCGACTGGCCGTGCGTCCCCGGAGTGCCCAGCTGCTTGCCCTGGTTGGCGGCGTCCACCCACTTCACCAGGTTGGCCGGGGTGATCTCCTCGTTGTTGGACTTGGGGTAGATCGGCTGCCCGTTGAGCAGCACCGTCGGGGTGGACTTGTAGCTCGACTTGTCGAAGTCCTGCTGCACCGCCGACACCCATCCGCTGTACGTCGAGTCGTTGACGCAGGACTCGAAGGCGGGCGTGTCCAGGCCGTTGACCTGCTTGGCGAGGTTGATCAGGGTCGGCTTGCTGCCGAAGGCGTCGTTGGTCTCGTCCGGCTGGTTGCGGTAGAGCACGTCGTGGTAGTCGCGGAAGTGCCCGGCGTCCTGGGCGCAGGCGAGCGCGTTGGCCCCGTACTTGGAGCCCTTGCCGGGCACGGCCCGGTCGATGAACGAGACGATGTGGTAGTTGGTGTAGATCTTGCCCGCGTCCTCCAGCTGGCCGATGGTGGGCCCGAACTCGCGCTCGAAGATCCCGCAGGCGGGGCAGCGCGCGTCCTCGTAGACGGTGAGGACGGACGGGGAGTTGTCCGAGCCGACCGGGATGACCAGGTTCTTGTCGCCGATCGCGCCGGCCGGGGCCGCGGTCGGGGTCTCCGGCTTGGACCGCTCGTTCTGCACGACCACACCGGTGACCACGGCGGCGGCGATCACCGCGAGGGCCACCCCGCCGACGATCAGCTTCTTCTTCCGCCGGCCGCGGGCCTCCTCTTCGGCCCGTTCCGCCAGCATCCGCTCACGGGCGGTGCGCTTGCCTTCTCGGTTCTTCTCGCTCATCAGCCTTGGATATTCCAGATTCGGGGGCGGGGGTTCGGTGGGGTCGCGGACCGGCGTTCAGCTCGCCAGCCAGCCGTCCACCGAGAACTTGGTGCGGGGCCGCCAGACCAGCCACCCGGCCAGCAGCAGGAACCCGGTGTCGCGGAGGATCTCCTGCAGGTACTCGGTCTGCGAGGCGTCGACCGCCCCGCCGCCGCCGAAGCACCCGCAGTCGATCGAGATGCCGCGCGCCCAGGCGGAGCCGATCCCGCCGATGAAGGCGAGCAGCAGCAGCGCCGAGACCAGCGCGACCAGCCGCACGCCGAGGCCGATCACCAGCAGCAGCGCCAGCGCCAGCTCCAGGAAGGGCAGCGCGTGGCCGACCGGTTTGACCAGGCCCTCGGGCAGGATCTCGTAGGCGCGCACCGCCTGGGCGGCCTCCGCCGGGTCGGCGATCTTGGCCAGCCCGGCCCAGCCCCAGACCACGGCCAGGCCCAGCCGGGCCGCCGTACCGATCCACTCCGTCGCCGGCCGGGCCATCCGGACAACCCCCTCGGGAAACACCGTCACGGCCTGTTGAACCGTCCGGGGGCACGCCAGGTTCCTCCCGGTTCGGGAGTTAAGCCGAAAGAGTGAACACTGATGACGTTCCATCCGTTTTCACCCGATCGAGGGAGCCCCTGCCGCAGGAGCCCCACCGCGGGAGCTAGTGGGGAGCCGGATCACACCCCGGCGGCCGCTCCCGGTCGTACCGGCTGCCGTCGAACCGGCCGTCGAACCACCCCTCGTAGCGGTCGCCGGACAGGTCCCGCCGCGGGTCCGCCCGGGTGGCCCGCACCGCCGCCTCCATCCGGGCCGCCTCCGCGCACACGTAGGCGTCCCGCTCGGCCCGCTCCACCCCCCGCTTGGCGAGCGCCGGGACGACCGCGCCCTGCGCCCCGAGCGCGGCGCCCAGCACCAGGGCGGCGGCGGCCGCCCGCAGCAGCACGGCCTGCTGGAGACCAGGCATGGGCCGACCCCTTCCGCTCGCTCCGCGCCCCCGGGGCACGTGGTTCGTGCACTCGTCCCTCCACTCAACGCCCGTCAACCCCCGCTGATGCGTGCGCCCGCCACTGTTCACCCGTTCGGGGCGGAGCGGGGCCGCTACTCGCCCGCTCGCCTCCGGGGCGCTCCGACCCGGCGCCGACGGTCGGCGCTCCCTCGCTCCTACGTCGCTCCCTCGCTTCTCCCTTGCGGCACCGGCGCGCCCCTTCGGCTCGGGGCGGAGCCGGGAACGCCGACGGCCCGTCACTCCCCTCGCACGGGGGAGTGACGGGCCGTCGATCCGTCCGGGCCTACCGCCGGCGGACGCCCTCCGCCAGCTCGCCGGCCAGGGCGCGGACCGCCGCCAGGGCGGCCTCCTCGTCCCCGTCCGCGTCCAGGATCCGCTGCACGAAGGCCGAGCCGACGATCACCCCGTCCGCGAAGGCGGCCACCTGCGCGGCCTGCTCGGGGGTCGACACGCCGAGACCGACGCAGACCGGCAGCTCGGTGGTGGCCCGGGTCCGGGCGACCAGGTCCTCGGCCAGCTCGCCGACCTGCGCCCGGCTGCCGGTCACACCCATCACCGCGGCCGCGTACACGAAGCCGCTGCCGGCCGCCGTGACCTCGGCCAGCCGCTTGTCCTTGCTGCTCGGCGCGACCACGAACACGGTGTCCAGCCCGTGCTCCCCGGCCGCCTTGCGCCACTCCTCGGACTCCTCCACCGGCAGGTCCGGCAGGATGCAGCCCGCCCCGCCGGCCGCGGCCAGGTCGGCGGCGAACCGCGCGACCCCGTACCGGTCCACCGGGTTCCAGTAGGTCATCACCAGCACCGCCGCCGCGGGGTGCGCCGAGGCCACCTCCTGGACGGTGCGCAGCACGTCCTTGATCCGCACCCCGCCCCGCAGCGCGATGTCGTCCGCGGTCTGGATGGTCG
The DNA here is from genome assembly GCF_040683335.1 of Kitasatospora sp. NPDC093806. Classification (NCBI taxonomy): domain Bacteria; kingdom Bacillati; phylum Actinomycetota; class Actinomycetes; order Kitasatosporales; family Streptomycetaceae; genus Kitasatospora; species Kitasatospora sp. NPDC093806. The sequence continues at coordinate 22,244 of NZ_JBFBDO010000010.1, read as the reverse complement.
GGCCGTCCAGCACCGGGTCGGAGTGCGGCAGGCCGATCTCGACGACGTCGCAGCCGCCCTCGATCAGCGCGTTGACGGCGCGGACGCCGCCGTCCACGCTCGGGAAGCCGGCCGGCAGGTAGCCGATCAGCGCGGCGCGGCCCTCAGCCTTGGCGGCCGCCAGGACGCCGCTGAGCTTGCTGCTGTCAGTGAGCTTCGAAGCCATGGTCACTTACCCCCGTGGGCGGAGCCGGCGCCCGGCTCGTCGTACAGGCCGAAGTACTCGGCGGCGGTGTGCATGTCCTTGTCGCCGCGCCCGGAGAGCGAGACCAGGATGGTGGCCTCGGGCCCGAGCTCGCGGCCCAGCTCCAGGGCGCCGGCCAGCGCGTGCGCGCTCTCGATGGCCGGGATGATGCCCTCGGTGCGGGACAGCAGCCGCAGCGCCTGCATGGCGGCGTCGTCGGTGACCGGGCGGTACTCGGCCCGGCCGGTGTCCTTCAGCCAGGCGTGCTCCGGGCCGACGCCCGGGTAGTCCAGGCCGGCCGAGATCGAGTGCGACTCGATGGTCTGGCCGTCCTCGTCCTGCAGGACGTAGGTGCGCGAGCCGTGCAGCACGCCCGGGTCGCCCTTGGTGAGGGTCGCGGCGTGCCTGGGGGTCTCGGCGCCCTCGCCGGCCGCCTCGCAGCCGATCAGGCGCACGCCGGCGTCCGGGATGAACTCGTGGAAGATGCCCATCGCGTTGGAGCCGCCGCCGACGCAGGCGACGACCGCGTCGGGCAGCCGCCCGGTGCGGTCCAGCACCTGCTGCCGGGCCTCGACGCCGATCACCCGGTGGAAGTCGCGGACCATCATCGGGAAGGGGTGCGGACCGGCGACGGTGCCGAACAGGTAGTGCGTGGAGTCGACGTTGGCGACCCAGTCGCGGAACGCCTCGTTGATGGCGTCCTTGAGGGTGCGGCTGCCGGAGGTGACGGCCACCACCTCGGCGCCGAGCATCCGCATCCGGGCCACGTTCAGCGCCTGGCGCTGGGTGTCGACCTCGCCCATGTAGATGGTGCAGTCGAAGCCGAACAGCGCGCAGGCGGTGGCGGTGGCCACGCCGTGCTGGCCGGCGCCGGTCTCGGCGATGATCCGGGTCTTGCCCATCCGGCGGGTGAGCAGGGCCTGGCCCAGCACGTTGTTGATCTTGTGCGAGCCGGTGTGGTTGAGGTCCTCGCGCTTGAGCAGGACGCGGGCGCCGCCCGCCTCGGCGGAGAACCGGTGCACGTCGGTCAGCGGGCTCGGGCGGCCGGTGTAGTCCTTGAGCAGCGCGTCGAGCTCGGCGGCGAAGGCCGGGTCGGCCTTGGCCTTCTCGTACTCCTCGGCGACCTGTTCCACGGCGGCGACCAGCGCCTCCGGGATGAAGCGGCCGCCGTACGCGCCGAAGTAGCCGCGGGCGTCCGGCACCTCGGCACCGGGCAGGTAGTCCTTCTCGGACATGGTGAAGTCCTTCTGGATCGACGATGACGACAGAGACGTCGGAACGGCTGGATCAGCCGTGCGTCCTCTGCCATCGCCGACCCGGCACCTGCCCGGGTTCGCAGCCGATGACGTACCGCACCCGCCGCCCCAGCACCCGGCGCGCGGGCGCGCGGCAGCCGCGCGGGCGGCAGCCGGGGGCGAGTCGGGAGGCGATCTTCATGGGTGCGGGATCAGTCCTTGTGCCGGATCGCCGGGTGGGCACCGGCCGCGACCAGGTCGGCCACGGCGGCCCGCGGGTCCTTGCCGGTCACCAGGGACTCGCCGACCAGCACCGCGTCCGCGCCCAGGTTGGCGTAGGAGATCACGTCCAGCGGGCCGCGCACACCGGACTCGGCGATCTTGACGATGCCGTCCGGGATGGCGTGGACGACGTTGCCGAAGGTGTTGCGGTCCACCTCAAGGGTCTTGAGGTTGCGGGCGTTGACGCCGATGATCCGGGCGCCGGCGTCCACCGCGCGCTTGATCTCCTCCTCGTCGTGCACCTCCACCAGCGGGGTGAGGCCGATCGACTCGGCGCGCTCGATCAGCGACACCAGGGCCGGCTGGTCGAGGGCCGCGACGATCAGCAGCGCGAGGTCGGCGCCGTGCGCGCGGGCCTCCCACAGCTGGTACGCGGTGACGATGAAGTCCTTGCGGAGCAGCGGGGTGTCCACCGCGGCGCGGACGGCGTCCAGGTCGGCCAGCGACCCGCCGAAGCGGCGCTGCTCGGTCAGCACGCTGATCGCGGCGGCACCGCCGGCCGCGTAGTCGGTCGCGAGGGAGGCCGGGTCCGCGATCGCGGCCAGCGCCCCCTTGGACGGGCTGGAGCGCTTGACCTCGCAGATCACCCGGACGCCGTCGCCCTTCAGCGCGGCCACGCCGTCCTTGGCGTCCGGGGCCTTGGCGGCGAGCTCCTTGAGCTCGTCCAGCGAGACCCGGGCCTGCCGCTCGGCGAGGTCCTCGCGGACCCCTTCGATGATCGAGTCGAGCACACTCACTCGGGCGCCCCCATCATGTCTGCCAGTTCTGCTGGCGAGGAGCCGGACGGCCAGTGGGCCTCCGGCCCTTCGATGGTATCGGCAAGGGGGGGCGCGCAGCGCATCCGCCCGGCGCGCGTCTCGCGGAGCGGACGCCCGTCGACCGCTCCGAGCTGCGGTTTCACGGCTCCCCCACGTCCGCGAGGGCCGGGCGAACCGGTCCACCTCGGCCGGAACGATCAGACCAGTTCGGGGGCCAGACCGGCACCGATCGGCAGATTCCGTACCACCGTGAACACCAGGAGCAGCAGCCCGACCAGCACCCAGCGCCGCGTCCCCAGGGCCACCCGCGGCCCCGGCGCCCCGCGCAGCGCGGCCCAGAGCCAGCGCACCCAGAACACCGCCAGCACCGCGAACAGCAGCACCGCCACCGCGTTGTCGTGCAGCGCGCCGGTGAGGTCCCCGTGCGTCAGCGCGTGGACGCAGCGCAGGCCCCCGCAGCCCGGACACCACCAGCCGGTGGCCGCCAGGAACGGGCAGGTCGGGTAGTGCCCGGGGACGTTGGGGTCCACCGCGGCGACGTAGCCGGCGGGGACGGCCACCGCGACCAGGGCGGCCAGCGGCGGCACCAGCCGGCGCGGCCCGGACGGCCGGGCGGAGGCGGTGGGAGCGGGTGCGGCGTTCACGCCCATGATTGTGCCCGCCGCGGCGGGCCCCCGGGAGGCGCCCTGCCGGGAGAAACGAAACGGCGGGCCGTGGCCCGCCGTTTGCGAAAGGTGCCCGAGGGATCAGGCGGAGGCGGCGGCCAGCGCGGCCTGCTCCTCGTGGGTGTAGACCATGGTGCTGGGCTGCTTGCCCATGCCCGCCATCGACATGGCCTTGCCGACCACGCCGCCGAGCAGGACGACCGCCAGGCCGGCCCAGACCAGGAGCACCGACGGGAGGATCATCGCGACGCCCGCGATGCCGAAGCCGATGAACGTGATGGTCACGCCGGTCCAGGCGGCGGGGTTGTGGCCGTGTGCTGCTGCTGCCATCTGAAGGGTGCTCCTACGCTCTCGGGGCCCGGCCGGGCCTGCGGGCCCCTGGCGGGTGGACGTGTCCCATTGTGCCGGGCCACACACCGGGCCCCCAAAGCGGGTGGCGGGTCTATCGCGTCACAACACGCCCGGTCACGGCCCGGTTCAGCCGGCCGTCGGGTCCTCGCCCCGGTCCAGCGCCTTCCACAGGTCCGCCGGGCTGTCCGCCGCGGCCGCCTTCCGGCGCACCGGCGCCTTGCCGGTCGGCGCCTCGTACCGGCTGCCCATGGCCGGCCAGCCGCGCCCGTACCGGGCGGTCAGCAGCCCGGCCAGGGCCAGCAGCAGCCCGCCCAGCAGCGCCACCCACGGCCAGGCGGTGTGCCCGACCCCGGTCGCGGTCGAACCGGTCAGCGCGAGCTTGCGGGCCGCCTCGCCGTCCAGCGCGGCGGTGTCCCCGGCGCCCGCCGCGGCCGCCGCGGCCGCGCCCAGCCCGGCCAGCAGGGTCAGCACCCCGACCAGCAGCCGGCCGGCGCCGCGCACCGCGAACACCGCGACCGCCGCCGCCAGCCCCACCAGCGCCAGGCCGGCGGGCAGCTCGGAGATCTTCCCGCCGGTGACGGACACCTCCAGGGTGCCGGCCAGCCCCTCGGCCCAGACCCGCCCGGCGGCGGTCAGCACCAGCACCGCGCCCAGCACGGTGAGCAGCAGCATCACCCCGAGCGTGCGGCGCCCGCCCTTCGCGGCGGGGGCGGGCTCGGAGTCGGGGGCGGGGGCGGGCACGGCGTCGGTACGGGCTTCAGCGCTCACCCGTCCACTATCCCCCGACCTCACCCCGTCCCCGAACCCGGGGTCCCCGGCTCGGTCGGGAAATCACCGGTCTCCAGCACCAGCGTCCGATCGCCCAGCGGCAGGAAGAGGTCGTTCCCGAACGGCACCCGCTCCGCCTCCCGGTACGCGCCGGTCCGAGTCGGCGCGGTGTGCACGGTGCAGACCGCCTGGGCCGGATCGATCACCACGTAGATCGGAATCCCGCACTCGGCGTACGCGCGGACCTTCTTGACGTAGTCGTTGTCCTCGCTGGACGGGGAGACCGCCTCCAGCACGGCCTCGACGTCATGCCACTCGAAGCGCCGACGGCTGTTCCGCTCCGCACCCGGGGCGATGACGGCCATGTCGGGGGCATAGCCGAACAGCGTCGACGGAAAGTCGATCATGACGTCCGACAGGATGCGGCCCTTCCCCGACAGCTGCTTCTTGATCTGGGTCGACGCGTCGAGGATCACCTCCCACCGGGCCTCCCCCTGCGGCGTCATGATGATCCTTCCGTCCGTGATCTCGACCCGGTACCCCTTCGGAAGGTTGACGCCTTCGAGGATGTCCCGGGCGCTTTCCGTCGTCATCGAGGTCATCCCGACCGCGTCCCTCGGCAGCTCGACGTGTCGCAGGTCTCACGATAGCGGTGCGCGCAGCGTATTGGCGGTGGCGACGGCGCGCAGGACGGCGGCGGCCTTGTTGCGGCATTCGGTGTCCTCGCCGTGCGGGTCGGAGTCGGCCACCACGCCGGCGCCGGCCTGGACGTACGCGGTGCCGTCGCGCAGCACGGCGGTGCGGATGGCGATCGCGGTGTCGGAGTCCCCGGCGAAGTCCAGGTAGCCGACGCAGCCGCCGTACAGGCCGCGGCGGGTGGGCTCCAGCTCCTCGATGATCCGCATCGCCCGCGGCTTGGGCGCGCCGGACAGGGTGCCGGCCGGGAAGCACGCGGTCAGCACGTCGAACGCGGTCCGCCCCTCGGCGACCCGGCCGGTCACCGTGGAGACGATGTGCATGACGTGGCTGTAGCGCTCGATCTGCATGAAGTCGACCACCTCGACGCTGCCGGGCTCGCAGACCCGGCCTAGGTCGTTGCGGCCGAGGTCGACCAGCATCAGGTGCTCGGCCCGCTCCTTGGGGTCGGCGAGCAGTTCGGCGGCCAGGTCGGCGTCCTCGTGCGGGGTGGCGCCGCGGTGCCGGGTGCCGGCGATCGGGTGCAGCATCGCCTCGCCGTCGGTGACCTTGACCAGCGCCTCCGGGCTGGAGCCGACCACGTCGAAGCCGCCCTCGACGCCGCCGTCCGGGCCGGGGAAGCGGAACAGGTACATGTAGGGGCTGGGGTTGGTGGTGCGCAGAACGCGATAGACGTCCAGCGCGGAGGCCGGGCAGGGCGCCTCGAACCGCTGCGAGGGCACCACCTGGAAGGCCTCGCCGGCCCGGATCCGCTCCTTGATCTCCTCCACCGCGGCCCGGTAGGGCTCGCCGCCGAACGGGGAGCGGACCTCGCCGGGGCCGGCCGGGGTGAAGGTGGCCAGGCCCGGGTCGACCGGCTTGAGCAGGTCGGCCTCCATCGCGTCGAGCCGGGTAACGGCGTCCGCGTAGGCCTGGTCGACGCCGCTGGCCAGGTCGTTGTGGTTGACCGCGTTGGCGATCAGCAGCACGGTGCCGTCGGCGTGGTCGAGCACCGCGAGGTCGGTGGCGAGCAGCAGGGTGAGCTCGGGGAGCTTGAGGTCGTCCGGGTTGAGGTCGGGCAGCTTCTCCAGCCGGCGGACGACGTCGTAGCCGAGGTAGCCGACCAGGCCGCCGGTGAGCGGCGGCAGGCCGTCGTCGGCGCGGCGCGGGGTGTGCAGCGCCTCCAGCGCGGCGCGCAGCACCTCCAGCGGGTCGCCGGTGGTGGGGATGCCGACCGGCGGGGCGCCGAGCCAGCGGGCGGTGCCGTCCGGGCCGGCGGTCAGCGTGGCGGCGCTGCGGACGCCGACGAAGGAGTAGCGGGACCAGCTGCGGCCCTGTTCGGCGGACTCCAGCAGGAAGGTGCCGGGGCGTTCGCCGGCCAGGCTGCGGTAGAGGCCGATCGGGGTGAGGCCGTCCGCGAGGAGCCTGCGGGTGACCGGAATGACCCGGGTGTCGACGGCGAGCTTGCGGAAGGCTTCGAGATCCATGGCGGGCGGCACCTTAGGACGGAGGGGCGGTGGGGGTGGTCAGCCGAGCGGGCCGAGCGGGAGCACGTCGGCGTCGAAGCAGGTGCGGTCGCCGGTGTGGCAGGCCGCGCCGGTCTGGTCGACCTTGACCAGCAGGGTGTCGCCGTCGCAGTCCAGCGCGACCGACTTGACCACCTGGACGTGGCCGGAGGTGTCGCCCTTGACCCAGTACTCGCTGCGGCTGCGGCTCCAGTAGGTGCAGCGGCCGGTGGTGAGGGTGCGGTGCAGGGCCTCGTCGTCCATCCAGCCCAGCATCAGCACCTCGCCGGTGTCGTACTGCTGCGCGACGGCCGGGATCAGGCCGTCCTCGGTGCGCTTGAGGCGGGCGGCGATGTCGGGGGCCAGGGCGGTGGAGCCGGGGGCGGCTGGTGCGGTGGACATGGGGTCATTGTGTCAGTCCGGTCCGGCCACCCGGTCCGACCGCCCGGGCCGGCCGGACGAGTTGTGCCAACCGCCTGCCGACCGGGCCCGCTCTGCGCCATTCTCGTGACCATGACCTCCGAGCAGCCCGCCGCCGAGCCGCCGAGCCCCGACCGTCCGCGCACCGACCGCCCGGACTCCGAGGCTGCCGCCCGGCCGGCGCGCGGCCTGCTGTTCGGCACCGCGGCGGTGCTGGCGGTGCTGCTCGCGGTGGTGGCGGCGGTGCTGCTGTGGCCGGACGAGAAGCCGGCTCCGCAGCCGCCCCCGCCCGCCCCCGGCACGGCCACCCCGACGCCGACCCCCACCCCCACTCCGACGCCCACGCCGACCCCGACCCCGACGCCGTCCAAGGTGTTCCCGTACGCCTTCTTCCCGGTCGGCAGCTGCCTCGACCACCCGCAGCTGAGCAAGACCGTCACCAAGCCGGAGGCGCGCCCCTGCGACGGCCCGCACGACGGCGAGGCGATCGCCGACCAGCTGCTGCCGGAAGGGCTGACCGGCGACTACCAGCTCGCCAACGCGATGCGGGACGGCTGCCAGGCGGCGCAGACCGCCGCCGAGGCCCGGCAGGGCGGCGGCGGGCCGTACTACGGCTACCCGGTGGGCCCGAACCACGCCTTCTACCAGCAGGGCTGGCGGGACTACACCTGCGTCCTGACGGCCGGCAACCGCCCCGGCGCCACCAAACTCACCGGCCCGCTGCGCTGAGCCCCCGTCACCCGGGCCGCGGCTCCACCGCTCTACGCTTGGCGGCATGTCGAACCACGCCCTCGCCGAGCGCCACCGTCTGGCCGAACTGCTGGCCGCCGCCGGGCCGGACGCGCCCACCCTCTGCGCCGGGTGGTCCACCCGGGACCTCGCCGCCCACCTGGTGATCCGGGAGCGCCGGCCGGACGCCGCCGCGGGCATCCGGATCGGCCCGCTGGCCGGCTGGACCCAGCGGGTCCAGGACTCCTACGCCGACCAGCCGTACGAGGAGCTGGTCCGGCTGTTCCGGTCCGGCCCGCCGGTGCTCTCGCTGTTCTCGCTGCCCGGCGCGGACGAGGCGGCCAACACCGTCGAGTACTTCGTGCACGCCGAGGACGTCGCCCGGGCCGGGGAGGACCACGAGCCGCGGCCGGTGCCGGCCGGCCGGGCCGCCGCGCTCTGGCGCCGGCTGCCGCTGCTCGCCCGGCTGGAGGCGGGCCGGCGCTCCCCGGTCCGGCTGGAGCTGCGCCGCCCGGACGGCGCGCACGTGACGGTCGGCCCGGCCGGCTCGCCGACCGTGCGGCTCACCGGCGAACCGGGCGAGCTCGTCCTCTTCGTCTTCGGCCGGGGCGCCCGCACCGAGCTGACCGTGGACGGCCCGCCGGACGCCGTCGAGGCCCTGCGCCACGTCCTGCCGCTGCCGTAACGATCACCCCGGCTGCGGATGTCAGTGGCGGGGTGCAGACTCGCAGATGGCCGGGAGCCGTGCCGCCGCGCCCCCGTGGCGGCCTGCCCGGCCCCCTGTCCGTCGTATCCGTCGAAGGAGCGCGACACCCATGCTCACCACCGACTTCCCCGCCGGTTCACCCTGCTGGATCGACCTCGGCAGCCCGGATCCGGCCGCCGCCGCCACCTTCTACGGGGCGGTGTTCGGCTGGACCTTCCAGTCGGCCGGCCCGGAGGCCGGCGGCTACGGCTTCCTCCAGCTGGACGGGAAGACGGCCGCGGCCGTCGGCCCGCTCACCGAGGAGGGCGCGCACTCCGCCTGGACGACGTACTTCCGCACGCCGGACGCCGAGACCACCGCCGCCGCCGTCCAGAAGGCCGGCGGCAGCGTCCGGGTCCCGGCCTTCGATGTGATGGACGCCGGGCGGATGGCCCAGCTGACCGACCCGCAGGGCGCCCAGTTCGCGGTCTGGCAGCCCGGCACGGTCACCGGCCTGGACGTGGTCTCCGAGGACGGCGCGCTGATCTGGGCCGAGCTGCACACCGGCGACGTGGAGGGCGGCTTCGACTTCTACCGGACGGTGTTCGGCTGGCGCTCCGAGGACTTCCCGGCCCCCGGCATGACGTACAAGGTGCTCTCGCCGGCCGAGGGCGACCTGCGGGCCACCAGCTTCGGCGGCGTCGCCCCGGTGCTGGACGGCGGGCAGCCGCCCGCCTGGACGCCGTACTTCGGCTCCTCCGAGGTGGACGCCGTGGTCACCCGGGCCGTCGCGGCCGGCGGCACGGTGCTGATGCCGGCGGCGGACATCCCGGAGGTCGGCCGGATCGCCTGGCTGGCCGACCCGTTCGGCGCCCCGTTCGCCGTGATCAAGGGCGAGCCGCGCCAGGACGCGTAGCCCGGAGCCCCGGCGCGGGTGTTCGACCGATCGTCATGTCCGGTACGGGACAAGGCAGTTGACGAACGGATCGGGCGCCCGTGCCGGGCCCGTCACCGGCCTTCCGGTCCCCCCACCGCTGCGCTAGCCTCGCTCGGGCACGTCCCAGCAGACCCCCCACCGTCCAGCGGAGGACCGCGGGTTGAGAACGGCGCAGCAGCCGACCGGACCGGACCGAATCCAGCACGACCGACTCCACCACGACCGCCCCGGGCCGCCCTTCCGCGGCTGGCCCCCGGGCACCCTGCTCGCCGAACTGCGCCGGGACGGCTCCCCCGCCGCGCTCGCCGCCGAGCAGGACATCCTCCGGCTGGGCACCCGCCGCAGCCACGGCCCCGACGAGACCCTGATCCTCGACCAGGACCACGGCGGCTTCGTCCTCCTCCTACTGACCGGCTTCGCCAAGGCCACCGTCGAGGACGCCGCGGGCGCCCCGGTGCTGCTGGACGTCCGCGCGTACGGCGACATCGTCGGCGAGGCCGCCGCCCTCGACGACCGGCCCCGCTCGGCCACCGTGACCGCCGCCGGCCCGGTCACCGCCCGCCGGATCGCCCAGCCCGAGTGGCTGCGCTGGCTCGGCACCCACCCGGTGGCCGGAATCGCCCTCAGCCGCTGCCTGGTGCACCGCGGCCGCACCACCACCCGCCGCCTGGTCGGCCTCGCCTCCGAGCAGGTGGTCAACCGGCTCGCCCACGACCTCGCCGACCTCGCCCAGCGCTACGGCACGGCCGGCCCGCGCGGGGTCGGCATCGTCATCCACCCCCGGCTGACCCAGGTCGAGCTGGGCGCCATGATCGGCGCCGGGGAGCGGCGGGTCCACCACGCCCTGCACGACCTGGCCGGCCGCGGCCTGCTCCGGCTCGGCCGGCGCAGCACCACCGTGCTCTCCCTGCCCGGCCTGCTGGAGGTCGCCGGGGAGACCGGGCCCGGGCAGCCCTGAGATCACGGAAACCTTGCGAAGTCCGCGAACCCGTCCTGCGACGGGTTTCGGCCACCTTCCGGGCGTTCTACTACGCACCGGACCCCAGCCGACCGGGGTCCGGTGCGGACCGCTCGTACGGAAAGGGCGCTCATGTCTTCGATCCCGGTGACCGTGGTGGGACCACGCTCCTCCGGCAAGACCGTCTACCTGGCCAGCCTCTTCGCCAGACTCTCCCAGCAGGACCCGGAACTCGGCTTCTCGGTCAGCGTGCCGCTCAGCCAGTCGCAGCGGCTCAACCACATCTACGAGCAGGCGGTCGGCCCCGGCGACTGGCCGCTGCCGAACTTCCTCGCGGACTCCCCGACCTGGGACTTCACCTGCAAGGTCCGGACCGCCCAGCGCCGGGTGCTGCACCCGTTCGCGGTCTCCTACGCCGACTACGCGGGCGAGCTGCTCACCAATGGCGACGAGCAGTCGGAGGCCTTCCAGCGGGTCGAATCGCTGGTCAGGACCTCCCCCTTCCTGCTGATCCTGCTGGACGGCGAGAAGGTGCTGCGCTTCCTGGCCGGGGACCCGCGACTGCTCAACGAGCTGTGGCCGATCCTCAACTGCGTCAACGACAACGTGGCCGGCGTGGTCCACATCGTCGTCACCAAGTGGGACCTGCTGGTCGCGGCCGGGCACACCCTCGCCGACGTGGCCGACGGGCTGCGCGGCTCGGGCGGCTTCCGGAACTTCGTCGACGCCCGGCGCGACTTCCAGGACGGATCCGGGATCGTCCGGCTGATCCCGGTCAGCTCGGTCGGCCTCGACTTCGCCCGGCTCGACGAGAACGGGATCGTGGTCAAGACGCCCGGCGCGCGGGCCGTCCCGCTCAACGTCGAACTGCCGTTCATGGCCATCGTGGTGGACCTCTTCACCACCTCCCTGCGGCAGTTCGCCAAGGCCCGGGAGGACGGCTCCCTGCCGGTCAGCCGCTCCCTGGAGCGGCAGCGCCGGGTCCTCCAGGGGGTCAGCGGCACGCTGCCGCTGGTCAAGGCGTTCCTTCGGCTGCGGGTGGCGAAGGCGCCGGTGCTGCAGTCGCTCGGCGAGGACGTCCTGGGGGCGTTCGCCGCCTACGTCGCGGACCGGGAGCGCAGCGTCGGGAAGCGGATCGAGGAGGACGCCGCCGCACTGCGCCAGGCGGTCGCGCAGGCGACCACCGACCAGGAGGTGATGGCCCGGATCGCCAAGGCGTTCCAGGCCCGGCTGGAGGAGTTCGAGGACGAGTACCCCGGCTCCCGGCTCGACCTGTGGGGGGCCTCCGAATGAGCACCCCGGGTGCGGCCCCGCACCGGACGGCCTGGCCGTTCGCCATCGTCTGCACCCCGAGCGGGTTCGGGGTCGCGGCGGCCCCGGCGACACTGGTCACCCTCCGGAAGACCGGGCTGATCGGCGGCGCGGTGGTCGGCGAGCCGGGCGACTGCGCCTACCTGCGCGAGCTGACCGGCTCCGACGGCGTCAGCCTCTGGCTGCTCTACCGGGTGGTCGCGCTGCAGGCGGCGGAGGTGGGGCAGCCGGGCGAGACGGCCCGCAGCGGCAGCCGGGCGGCGCCGCTGGCCGAGGGCGTGGTGCTGCGGGAGCGGCCCGCCGGGGCGCCCAGCGCCGCGTACTTCGACGCGGTGCACGAGCGGGTGCGCGACGCCGTCCGGGAGTACTTCCTGGCCGACGACCTGAGGCGGCCGGCCCGCCCGATCCCGGGCGCGGCCGACCGGGCGGCCGAGGGCGAGCCGCTCCGCCTCGTGGTCCAGGACCGCATGACCAGAGGGGAGCCGCTGCCCGTCGTCGACGACGAGCGGTTTCCAGCCGGGCCGAACGTTCCCCCGGACCCCGGGTTCGCTCGGCCGGTCGAGCCCTCCGGTGACGACGGAACACCTGCTGGCCTCGGCCGGTCGGACCCTGGTCAGCACCGGCCGGTCCCTGGCCCAGGCCGGACAGACCCTGACCACGCTGGGCCTGCGGCTGACCCGGCTCGGCGACTCCCTGCAGGATTCGGCGTCCCGGCGCTCGCCGCCATCGCGGTGCTGAGCCTGCTGGTGGTCCTGCTGTCGGTGCTGCTCGCCCTCAAGTAGCCGGGCCCCGGGTACCCGGCCTCAGCGGACCGGGTGCCCGGCCCCCCGCAGCGCGTCCTTGACCTCGCCGATCCGCAGGTCGCCGAAGTGGAAGACGCTGGCGGCCAGCACCGCGTCCGCGCCCGCCTCGACCGCGGGGGCGAAGTCGGCGAGCTTGCCGGCGCCGCCGGAGGCGATCACCGGCACCGAGACGGTCTTGCGGACCGCCCGGATCAGCTCCAGGTCGTAGCCGTCCTTGGTGCCGTCCGCGTCCATCGAGTTGAGCAGGATCTCGCCCGCGCCGAGCTCGGCCGCGCGGCCGGCCCACTCGACGGCGTCCAGGCCGGTGCCCTGGCGGCCGCCGTGCGTGGTGACCTCGAAGCCGGACGCGGTCTCGGTGCCCTCCGGGCAGCGGCGGGCGTCCACCGAGAGCACCAGCACCTGGCGGCCGAACCGCCGGGCGATCTCCCGGACCAGCTCCGGCCGGGCGATCGCGGCGGTGTTGACGCCGACCTTGTCGGCGCCGGCCCGCAGCAGCTTGTCGACGTCCTCGACGGCGCGGATGCCGCCGCCGACGGTGAGCGGGATGAACACCTGCTCGGCGGTGCGGCGGACCACGTCGTAGGTGGTCTCGCGGTCGCCGGAGGAGGCGGTGATGTCGAGGAAGGTCAGCTCGTCGGCGCCCTCGGCGTCGTAGAGCTTGGCCATCTCGACCGGGTCCCCGGCGTCCCGCAGGTTCTGGAAGTTGACGCCCTTGACCACGCGGCCGGCGTCGACGTCCAGGCAGGGGATGACTCGTACTGCGAGGGTCACGGCTGATTGCCTTCCAAAGCTTCCGAAGTGCCGGCGAGCCCGGCGCGAGTGCCGGCGAGCCCGGCGCGGTGGGCGTCGAGTTCGACCTCGACCAGCGCCCGGGGGTCGGCCAGCCCCGCGACGACCACCATCGTGGCGGCCGGGCGGACCTGGTCGAACAGGGACTTGTGGGCGCGGACGACCTCGTCGCAGTCCCGCACGTGGGTCACGTACGTCCGGGTGCGGACGACGTCCGCGAGCGTGAGGCCGAACCGTTCGAGGGCCGCGCGCGCCGTCCCGAAGGCGGCCAGCGTCTGCCCGTACGGGTCGCCCTCGTGCTGGACCACGCCGTCGGCCCCGACGGCGGTGGAGCCGGACACGAGGACGAAGTCCCCGGCCGCGACGGCCCGGGCGAAACCGTACTCGTCCTCCCAGGAGGAGGAGCCGGTCACTCGGTCGGGCCGTCGCTCAGCCGGGGTCTCGCTCATCGGGACACAGCCTCCAGGGCCTCTTCGAGGGTGAACTTCTGCTCGTAGAGTGCCTTGCCGACGATCGCGCCCTCGACTCCCTCGCCGACCAGCGTGGCGATCGCCCGCAGGTCGTCCAGCGAGGAGACGCCGCCGGAGGCGACCACCGGACGGTCGGTGGCGGCGCAGACGTCGCGCAGCAGCTGCAGGTTGGGGCCGGTCAGGGTGCCGTCCCGGTTGACGTCGGTGACCACGTAGCGGGCGCAGCCCTCGGCGTCGAGGCGGGCCAGCACGTCGAACAGCTGGCCGCCGTCGCGGGTCCAGCCGCGGCCGCGCAGGGTGGTGCCGACCACGTCCAGGCCGACGGCGATCTTGTCGCCGTGCTCGGCGATGACCTTGGCGACCCACTCGGGGGTCTCCAGCGCGGCGGTGCCCAGGTTGACCCGGGTGCAGCCGGTGGCCAGCGCGGCGGCCAGCGACTCGTCGTCGCGGATGCCGCCGGACAGCTCGACCTTGATGTCGAGCGCGGCGGTGACCTCGCGCAGCAGCTCGCGGTTGCTGCCGGTGCCGAAGGCGGCGTCGAGGTCGACCAGGTGGAGCCACTCGGCGCCGGCGTTCTGCCAGGCGAGGGCGGCGGCGAGCGGCTCGCCGAAGGAGGTCTCGGTGCCGGAGGCGCCCTTGACCAGGCGGACGGCCTGGCCGTCCCGGACGTCGACGGCGGGCAGCAGTTCGAGGCGGCTCATCGTTACCAACTCTCAGATCGTCAGCGGGTGTTGCCCGTTCAGAGGGTGTTGACCCAGTTGGTCAGCAGGGCGGCGCCGGCGTCGCCGGACTTCTCGGGGTGGAACTGGGTGGCCCACAGCGGGCCGTTCTCCACGGCCGCGACGAACGGCTGCCCGTGCGTGGCCCAGGTGACCAGCGGCGGGTTGATCCGCGCGCTGTGCACCTCCAGGTCCCAGTTGCGCACCCCGTAGGAGTGCACGAAGTAGAAGCGGGTGTCGGCGTCCAGGCCGGCGAACATCCGGCTGCCCTCGGGGGCGTCCACGGTGTTCCAGCCCATGTGCGGGACGACCGGCGCCTCCAGCGGCTCCACGGTGCCCGGCCACTCGTCGCAGCCGGGGGTCTCCACCCCGTGCTCGACGCCCTTCTCGAAGAGGATCTGCATGCCCACGCAGATGCCCATGACCGGCCGGCCGCCGGACAGCCGGCGGCCGATGATCCAGTCCCCGCGGACCGACTTCAGTCCGCGCATGCACGCCTCGAAGGCGCCGACGCCGGGGACGAGCAGGCCGTCCGCGTCCATCGCGGTCTGGTAGTCGGCGGTGACGGTGACGTTCGCGCCGGTCCGCTCCAGGGCGCGCTGCGCCGAGCGGAGGTTGCCGGAGCCGTAGTCGAGCACGACGACGTTCTTGCCCATGTTCAGGTGTCCCAGTCTCTCGGTCTCGACGGTTACAGGCGCAGCAGGCCGGAGGCCAGGCACATCACGGAGCCCAGTGCGAGCACGAGGATGACGCCCTTGGACTGCTTCTGCTTCCAGAACGAGATGACGCCGCCGGCCAGGAACAGCCCGACGAAGATCAGGAGCATCGTGGTGTTGTTCACAGCGCGCCCTTGGTCGACGGGAGGATGCCGGCCGCGCGCGGGTCGCGCTCGGCCGCGTAGCGCAGGGCCCGGGCCAGCGCCTTGAACTGGCACTCCACGATGTGGTGCGCGTTGCGCCCGTACGGCACGTGGACGTGCAGGGCGATCTGGGCCTGGGCCACGAAGGACTCCAGGATGTGCCGGGTCATGGTGGTGTCGTAGCTGCCGATCATCGGCGCCATGTCCGGCTCGGTGTGCACCAGGTAGGGGCGGCCGGAGAGGTCGACGGTCACCTGGGCGAGCGACTCGTCCAGCGGCACGGTGCAGTTGCCGAACCGGTAGATGCCGACCTTGTCGCCGAGCGCCTGCTTGAAGGCGGCGCCGAGCGCGAGGGCGGTGTCCTCGATGGTGTGGTGGGTGTCGATGTGCAGGTCGCCGTCGGTCTTCACGGTGAGGTCGAAGAGGCCGTGGCGCCCGAGCTGGTCGAGCATGTGGTCGTAGAAGCCGACGCCCGTGGAGATGTCGGTCTTGCCGGTGCCGTCCAGGTCTATCTCGACCAGGACCGACGTCTCCTTGGTGGTGCGCTCGACGCGTCCGATGCGGGTCATTGCGGGGTTACAGCTCCTTGATCACTGTTGCGACGGCGGCCAGGAAGGCGTCGTTCTCGGCGGGAGTGCCGGCGGTGACGCGCAGCCACCCGGGGACGCCGTTGTCACGGACCAGGACGCCGTGGTCGAGGATGGCCTGCCAGACGGCGTGGGTGTCGGCGAAGCGGCCGAACTGGACGAAGTTGGCGTCCGAGTCGGTCACCTCCAGGCCGAGCCCGCGCAGCGCCTCGACCAGCCGGTCGCGCTCGGCCTTGAGCCGTCCGACGTAGCCGAGCAGGGTGTCGGTGTGCTCCAGGCAGGCCAGCGCGGTCGCCTGGGTGACCGCCGACAGGTGGTACGGCAGGCGCACCAGCTGCACCGCGTCGACCACCGCCGGGTCGGCGGCCAGGTAGCCCAGGCGCAGCCCGGCCGCGCCGAAGGCCTTGGACATGGTGCGGGAGACCACCAGGTTGGGGCGGCCCTCGATCAGCGGCAGCAGCGAGTCCCGGTACGAGAACTCGACGTACGCCTCGTCGACCACCACCAGGCTGGGCCGGGCGGCCTGGGCGGCCTCGTACAGCCGCAGCACGGTGTCGGCGGCGACGGCGGTGCCGGTCGGGTTGTTCGGCGAGCAGACGAAGACCACGTGCGGGCGGTGCTCGGCGATCGCCGCGACGGCGGCGTCCACGTCGATGGTGAAGTCCTCGTTGCGCGGGCCGGAGATCCAGCCGGTGCCGGTGCCGCGCGAGATCAGCGCGTGCATCGAGTACGAGGGCTCGAAGCCGAGCGCGGTGCGGCCGGGGCCGCCGAAGGTCTGCAGCAGCTGCTGGATGACCTCGTTGGAGCCGTTGGCGGCCCAGACGTTGCCCCGCTCGACCGGGAAGCCGGTGGTGCGGGTGAGGTACGCCGCGAGGCCCGCGCGCAGCTCGACCGCGTCGCGGTCGGGGTAGCGGTTGAGGTGGCGGGCGGCCTCGGCGACCCGCTCGGCGATCCGGGCGACCAGCTCCTCGGGGAGCGGGTACGGGTTCTCGTTGGTGTTGAGCTGGACCGGGACGTCGAGCTGCGGCGCGCCGTACGGGGACTGGCCGCGCAGCTCGTCCCGGATGGGGAGGTCGTCGATCTCGGTCACGTTCCGGGAACCGTCCAGTCGAATCGGGCCTTGATCGCGTCGCCGTGACCGGGCAGGTCCTCGGCGTCCGCGAGGTTGACGACGTGCGCGGCAATGTCGGCCAGCGCCTCGCGGTCGTACTCGACGACCTGGACCCCGCGCAGGAAGGTCTGCACGGACAGGCCCGAGGAGTGGCAGGCGCAGCCGGCGGTGGGCAGCACGTGGTTGGAGCCGGCCGCGTAGTCGCCGAGCGAGACCGGGGTGTACCGACCGATGAAGATCGCGCCCGCGTTGCGGACCTTCGCGGCGACCGCGTGCGGGTCCCGGGTCTGGATCTCCAGGTGCTCGGCCGCGTAGGCGTTGACCACGGCCAGGCCCTGCTCCAGGTCGTCGACCAGGATGATGCCGGACTGCCGGCCGCCGAGCGCCTCGGCCACCCGCTCGCTGTGCTTGGTCCGGGCGACCTGGGTCTTCAGCTCGGCCTCGACCGCGTCGGCCAGCGCCGGCGAGTCGGTGACCAGCACCGAGCCCGAGGTCGGTCCGTGCTCGGCCTGGCTGATCAGGTCGGCGGCGACGTCCACCGGGTCGGCGCTGTCGTCGGCGAGGACGGCGATCTCGGTCGGACCGGCCTCCGAGTCGATGCCGATCCGGCCCGCGAAGTAGCGCTTGGCGGCGGCCACGTAGATGTTGCCGGGGCCGGTGACCAGGTTCACCGGCTCGCACTCCTCGGTGCCGAGCGCGAACATGGCGACCGCCTGGGCGCCGCCGACCGCGTACACCTCGGTGACGCCCAGCAGCGCGCAGGCCGCCAGGATGGCCGGGTGCACCCGGCCGCCGAAGGCCTTCTGCGGCGGGGAGGTCACCGCGATGCCCGGGACGCCCGCCTCCTGGGCCGGCACCACGTTCATCACAACGGAGGACGGGTAGACGGCCAGACCGCCCGGCACGTACAGCCCGACCCGGTCGACCGGCACCCAGCGCTGGGTCACCGTGCCGCCCGGCACCACCTGGGTGACGTGCCCCTCGCGGCGCTGGTCGGCGTGGACCAGCCGGGCGCGGCGGATCGACTCCTCCAGCGCGGCGCGCACCTTCGGGTCCAGCGTCTCCAGGGCCTCGGCGATCTGCTCGGCCGGGACCCGGGTGGTCTCCAGCCGGACGCCGTCGAAACGCTCGGTGATGTCGATCACGGCCGCGACCCCGCGATGATGCACGTCCTCGGCGATCGGGCGCACCTTCTCCAGGGCGGCCGCGACGTCGAAGTCGGCACGGGGCAGCAGGTCACGCGGGTCGTCGAGCGAGCCGCGCAGATCGATTCGAGAGATCACGCCACCCAGTGTAAGGAGTGGCCGGAACCGGCGGCCCCGGATTCCAGTCCGTGATACGAAGGGCGAGACGGCCCGGGGGAGGCCGGGGGAACCGGGGGGCAGGCATGGCGGAACGGGCGCCGGACGGCTGGACGGCCGCCGAGCGGGGGCTCTGGGAGGCGTTCCGGCACGGCCGGATCCACGACCTGCGCGTCGGCGACCCGGCGCGGGACGACCCGTTCGGCGAGGCCGCATGGGGCCCCGAGCGGACGGTGCGCGCCGAGGTGCTCTCCCGGCTGCTGCTCGACGGGCCCGCCCCCGTCCCGGGCCGGGTCGCCTCGCTCAAGCTGACCGGGGTGCTGGTCAGCGGCCCGCTGCGGCTGGCCGGCGGCACCATCGAGCACTACGTCGAACTGCACGACTGCCGGTTCGACCAGAAGATCCTGATGTCCGAGGCCCAGGCCGGCACGCTGCGCTTCGTCGGCTGCCTGATCCCCCGCCTGGAGGCCTCCCGCCTGGTCACCTCCGGGGACCTCCACCTGGCCCGCTGCCGGGTCCCGCAGGGCGTCCGGCTCACCGACGCCCGGATCGGCACCGACCTGCTGCTCAACCAGGCCGTCCTGGGCGGCGACCGGTTCGGCCGGGCGCTGTCCGCCGACGGCCTCGCCGTCAGCCAGGACTTCGAGGCCGAGCGGCTGGAGTCGCGCGGCGAGGTCAGCCTGCGCACCGCCCGCATAGGCGGCCGGCTCTCGCTGCGCGGCGCCCAGCTGCACGCCGCCCCGGACAACTCCAGCGCGCTCAACGCCCCCCGGGTCACCGTCGGCCACACCCTGTACCTGAGCAGCTCCGACGACAGCGGCTGGAGCGACTCGCAGTCCTACTACGGCTCCGGCTACGGCCGGGCCACCCCGCCCGGCACCTCCAGCACCCCGTTCCGCGCCTTCGGGCGGGTCCGGCTCTCCGACAGCCGGTTCGAGAA
The DNA here is from genome assembly GCF_040683335.1 of Kitasatospora sp. NPDC093806. NCBI lineage: Bacteria > Bacillati > Actinomycetota > Actinomycetes > Kitasatosporales > Streptomycetaceae > Kitasatospora > Kitasatospora sp. NPDC093806. Next base: position 3,163 of record NZ_JBFBDO010000010.1, on the reverse strand, counting down.
CGCCTGCCTGATCTCCGGCGCCGAGTTCCACCTCGGCGACGGCGACGAACTGGCCCTGCGCCGGATCCAGACCCCCGAACTGCGGTTCACCTGCCACACCCCGCCCACCGGGGCGGTCTCGCTCTCCCGCGCCCGGATCGGCAACCTGGTCGACTACCCCCAGGCCTGGCCGCAGGGCAAGCACCTCGGCCTCACCGGCTTCACCTACGAGTGCCTGCGCCCGGCCGCGCCGTTCGGCATCCGGCAGCGGATCGCCTGGCTGGAGAGCGCCTCGGTGGAGTTCCAGCCCGAGGCCTACGAGCAGCTCGCCGCCGCCCTGCGCCGCGACGGCGCCGACGACGACGCCCGCGAGGTGCTCTACGCCAAGCAGCGCCGCCGCCGGCAGACCCTGCCGCTGCCCGCCCGGGTCTGGGGCCGGATCCAGGACGTCACCGTCGGCTACGGCTTCCGGCCCGGCCGGGCCGCCCTCTGGCTGCTGCTCGCCTGGGCGCTCGGCAGCCTCTACTTCGCCACCCACGAGCTCCAGCCGCTCAAGGCCGACGAGCGGCCGCACTGGAACCCGGTGCTGTACGCGCTCGGCCAGCTGCTGCCCGTCGTCGACCTCGGCCAGGCCGGCTGGAACCCCGGCGGCGCCGCCCAGTGGGTCTCCTCCGGCCTGGTGATCATCGGCTGGGTGCTCGCCACCACGGTCGCCGCCGGCGCCAGCCGGATGCTGCAACGCGGATAACCCATGGGGACGGTTCCGGCGCGGGGAACTACGCTGTCCGCCGTGACAGAACGGCTGCCGCTCTTCCCCCTGAACACCGTGCTCTACCCGGGCCTGGTGATGCCCCTGAACGTCTTCGAGGAGCGCTACCGCCGTCTCGTCGCCGACCTGCTCGACCGGCCCGAGGACGAACCGCGCCGATTCGGCGTGATCGCCATCAAGGACGGCCGCGAGGTCGCCCCGGTGCGTGCCGAGGGCGGCCCGGCCGGTGCACTGGACGGCCTCGGCACCGCCACCGGCGACCCGCTGGAGGCGCTCTACCACGTCGGCTGCGTCGCGGACGTCACCTCCGTCACGCCCCAGCCGGACGGCCGGTACGAGCTGCTGGTCACCGGGACCACCCGGTTCCGGATCCGCTCCATCCAGGTCGGCGGACCGTACCTCACCGGCGACACCGAGACCGTCGAGGAACGCCCCGGCGAGGGCTCCGGCGCGCTCGCCGCCGAGGTCGAACGCGCCTTCCGCACGTACCAGAAGCGGCTCGCCGGCGCCCGCGAGGCCAGCCCCGTCGGCCGCCCGGAGCTGCCCGACGACCCCCAGGTGCTCTCCTACCTGGTCGCCGCGGCCGCCGTCCTGGAGACCCCGCTCAAGCAGCGGCTGCTCGCCTGCCCGGACAACGCCCAGCGGCTGCGCACCGAGCTCGACCTGCTGCGCCGCGAGACCGCGGTGCTCGGCTGGCTGCCCTCGCTGCCCGCCGTCAACCTCACCCGCCAGTCCTTCAGCCCGAACTGACCGCCCGCACCGCCCCCACCCATCGCGGAGGACCCCGTGGCCAAGAAACCGAAGAAGGGCGGCCAGGGCACGCCGGCGACGGTCGCCCTGGAGACCGCCGCCGTGCCGTTCACCGTGCACGCCTACGAGCACGACCCGGCCGCCGCCTCCTACGGCGACGAGGCCGCGCAGGCGCTCGGCGTCCCGGCCGACCGGGTCTTCAAGACCCTGGTCGCCGACATCGACGGCGTCCTCACCGTCGGCGTCGTCCCGGTCGCCGGCAAGCTCGACCTCAAGGCACTGGCCGCCGCGGTCGGCGGCAAGCGCGCCGCCATGGCCGACCCGGCCGCCGCCGAGCGCAGCAGCGGCTACGTCCTCGGCGGCATCTCACCGCTGGGCCAGCGCCGCCCGCTGCGCACGGTGGTCGACGCCAGCGCGCTCGACCACCCGACGGTCTACGTCTCGGCCGGCCGCCGCGGCCTGGAGGTCGAACTGACCCCCACCCACCTCGTCACCCTCACCAACGCCCACACCGCCCCCATCACCCGCTGACCCGGCCGCCGGTCAATCCCCACGCACCCTGATGCCCCGCGCCCGACTTCCCCCGCCCTCATCCCCTGGCGCCCGTCCTACCCCCACCCTCGTTCCCCGCGCCCGTCTTTCCCCACCTTCAATCCCCGCGCCCGTCAGGGGCGCGGGGAACTGCGCGCTGCGGAAGGCACCCACCCCGCACCCGGCAACGGCCCTCAGACCCCGCCCACGGAGTCCTGCGGAGCCCCCGCCGGAGGCCCCGGCATCCAGTACGGCGGCGGGTCCTCCTCCCGCTTCCCGAACGCCGCCGACAGCGCCAGCAGCACCACCATCGCCGCCATCGGCCAAGCCAGCACCGCCCCGTACGCCCCGAGGTCGATGTCCGCCTGGAAGTGCCCGCCGTTCCCGACCCGCCGCGCCTCCGCGACCAGGTCGTGGCTCGGCCCGAGCCACCGCCCGAGCCCCCACGCCCCCACCGAGGCCAGCAGTCCGCCGAGCGTGAGCCCGACCGCCACCGCGATCCCGCCGCCCCGCTTGCGGGTGAACAGGAAGGCGCCGAGCGCGGTCAGGATCCCCATCCCCAGCCCGACCAGCACGAAGACGCTGTCCGCCCCGGCCCGCTGCTCGCCCTCCGGGTCCCCGTAGAGGATCTTGTTGCCGTCCACCACCAGCGGCACCTTCGGCGCGAGCCAGGCCCATAGCCCGGCCATCACGACGCCCAGCACCAGACAGGCCAGCACGGTGACCGCCCCGACCCGCAGTTCCGGCATCAGCCGCTGCGCCAGCGGCTCCCCCGGCTCCTGCGGCTGCTGCGCGCCGACCGGGTCCAGGGCCGGCGGCGGCGCGTACGGGTCGGGCACGGCGTCCGCCGCAGCATCCGTCACGGCGTCGGTGTCGGCCCGCAGGGGATCCGGAGGTGTGTTCGGTACGGTCACACCGCCCATCGTTTCACGACCGCCGCCACCGCGGCCCGCCGCCCGCTGCCGTCACGCGCCCCGCTCCGGCGGGACCCGCGCTAGCTGTTCTGACCACGGAGGTTGGTGACGGAGCTCATGGTGGTGTGATCTTGAAATGAGTGAGGGCCTTCTGGCTCGGTGTGGATTGCGACATCTGCACCGACTTCAGAAAGGCCCTCATGCCACACCGTAACGCACC